>DASWID010000083.1 GCA_036397855.1 Thermodesulfobacteriota bacterium
TCAATGATGCTTGTTACCACACCGGCACCCACTGTCCTTCCTCCCTCCCTTATTGCAAACCTTACCTGCTCCTCCATTGCCACGGGCGATATCAACTCAACCTCCATGTTTATATTGTCCCCAGGCATTACCATCTCCACCCCCTCTGGCAACTTTATCGATCCGGTTACATCTGTCGTCCGTAAATAAAACTGAGGCCTGTACCCAGGAAAAAACGGCGTGTGCCTACCCCCCTCCTCCTTCTTCAATACATATACCTCCGCATTAAACCTCTTGTGCGGCGTTATACTCCCAGGCGCTGCCAGCACCTGCCCCCTCTCCACCTCCTCCTTCCCTATCCCCCTCAACAGCACCCCTACATTGTCCCCCGCTATCGCATCGTCCAGTATCTTCCTGAACATCTCCAAACTCGTTGCCACCGTCTTCCTAGTCGGCGTAAATCCCACTATCTCCACCTCATCCCCTGCCTTTATCTTCCCCCTCTCTACCCGCCCAGTCACCACCGTCCCCCTACCTGATATCGTAAATACATCCTCTATCGCCATCAAATACGGCTTGTCCATCTCCCTCACCGGCTCAGGTACATAACTGTCCACCGCCTCCATTAACTCCATTACCTGCTTCTCTGCTCCCTCATCCCCCTCCAATGCCTTCAGCGCACTCACCCTCACCACCGGTACATCATCCCCAGGAAACCCATACTGCGTCAATAACTCCCTTACCTCCAACTCCACTAAATCCAATAACTCCTCATCATCCATCATGTCCACCTTGTTCAAACATACCAGCATGTACGGTACCCCTACCTGCCTCGCCAACAATATGTGCTCCCTCGTCTGTGGCATAGGCCCATCCGGCGCACTCACCACCAATATCGCCCCATCCATCTGCGCCGCCCCAGTTATCATGTTCTTTACATAATCCGCATGCCCAGGACAATCCACATGCGCATAATGCCTCTTCTCTGTCTCATACTCCACATGTGCTATGTTTATCGTTATCCCCCTCTCCTTCTCCTCTGGCGCCTTGTCTATCTCCCCAAACGACACATACTTCGCCCTGCCCTGCTTCTCCAATACCTTCGTTATCGCCGCCGTCAACGTCGTCTTACCATGATCCACATGCCCTACCGTACCTATGTTTAAGTGCGGCTTACCCCTCTCAAATCTCGCCTTCGACATCTCTACTTCCCTCCTTAAGTAATGATGAGTTAATTAAACGCCTCCAACCCTTGTCTTTATACCTGGTGAAAGCATTTCTGGAACTTTGATATAGTGAGAGAACTCCATCGTGAAAGAACCTCTCCCTTCAGTCATGGACCTCATGCTCGTAGCATATCCAAACATTTCCGCTAAGGGAACTTCGGCCCTTATAGCCTGCAATCCGCCTCTCGGTTCCGTACCAATTATCTTTCCTCTTCTTGAGCTCAGATCCCCTAGTATGACGCCCATAAATTCCTCGGGAACAACAACCTCCACCTTCATATTAGGCTCGAGTATGACAGGCTTTGCCCTACCTATAGCATCCTTGAAAGCCATCGATGCCGCAATCTTAAATGCAATCTCAGAAGAATCAACTTCATGATATGAACCGTCAATGAGTTCTACACTCAAATCGATTACCGGATATCCGGCTACCACGCCTGTCTCCGTAGCCTCTTTTACTCCCTTTTCTATCGCGGGAATAAACTCTCTAGGGATTACTCCCCCCTTTATGGAATCAATAAACCTAAAACCAGAGTCTCGTTCCAATGGGTCAACCTTGATCTTTACATGACCGTATTGACCGCGACCGCCGGTCTGTCTTATAAATTTACCTTCAGCGACAGACGAAGAGCTGATTGTCTCCTTATAAGCAACTTCAGGTCTTCCGACATTAGCATCCACTTTAAATTCACGCCTTAAACGATCTACTATTATTTCTAGATGAAGCTCACCCATACCAGAGATGATGGTTTGCCCGGTCTCTTCATCGTACTTTACCCTGAAGGACGGATCTTCCAAAGCAAGCTTATGAAGCGAAATACCCAGTTTCTCCTGATCGGCCTTGGTTTTTGGTTCAATCGCGATTGAGATGACAGGTTCAGAAAACTGAAGACTCTCGAGGATTATTGGTTTGTCTTCATCGCAGAGTGTGTCCCCTGTAATTGTATTTTTCAAACCCACGGCGGCTCCAATTCCACCTGAGCCAATTTCCTTGATCTCCTCTCGTTTATTGGCATGCATTCTGAGGAGTCTTCCAATTTTCTCCCTGGTACCCTTTACGGAATTAATCACAATATCACCAGTCACAAGCTTTCCCGAATAAACCCTTAAATAGGTGAGTTGACCCACGAAGGGATCCGTCATTATCTTAAATGCAAGTGCGGAAAAAGGCTCTGTTTCTCTTGGGTGTCTTACCTCAGCCTCGTTTGTCCGTGGGTTAATACCCTCGACCGGAGGCAAATCCAATGGGGAAGGTAAGAAATCTACAATCGCATCAAGTAATAGTTGAACACCCTTATTCTTGAATGCTGCCCCACAGAAAACAGGTATTAATTTTATTTGGATCGTTAGTCTTCTCAGTACCCCTCTGATCTCATCTTCACCGACTTCCTTACCGCTTAAGTATTTTTCCATTATCTCTTCATCATGATCAGCTATAGCCTCAATAACCTGTTCCTTGCCAGCCTCAGCAGCTTGTTCGAGTTCCTGAGGGATATCCACAAACTCATATTTAGCACCCAGAGACTCATTATCCCAAATCGCGAGCTTCATCTTTATCAGATCCACAATTCCCCTAAATTCATCTTTTTTATCTATCCAAGGGATATGTAAGTAAACGGGATTTGCTTTCAGCCTATCCTTTATCTGTTCTATAACGTTAAAAAAATCCGCCCCTACCCTGTCCATTTTATTAACAAATGCGATTCTTGGCACTCTATATCGATCAGCCTGACGCCAAACGGTTTCCGACTGTGGTTCAACACCCCCAACACCATCAAACACAACGACAGCACCGTCCAATACCTTCAAGGAGCGCTCGACCTCAATAGTAAAATCTACGTGTCCCGGCGTATCGATAACATTTATTC
Organism: Thermodesulfobacteriota bacterium; assembly: GCA_036397855.1. Lineage (NCBI taxonomy): Bacteria > Pseudomonadati > Thermodesulfobacteriota > Thermodesulfobacteriota bacterium. Next base: position 3,074 of record DASWID010000083.1, read on the forward strand.
TATGATTACTCCAGAAACAAGTCGTGGTAGCAGAAGTAATAGTTATACCCCTTTCCCTCTCCTGCTCCATCCAATCCATCGTAGCTGTCCCCTCGTGAACCTCGCCTAGCTTATAAGTGAGACCCGTATAGTAAAGGATTCGTTCGGTTGTTGTGGTCTTTCCAGCATCAATGTGAGCCACAATCCCTATATTTCTGATCTTATCTATCGTTATTAACACACTCAAATCTCAAATCTCCTTATTATTACCACCTATAATGAGCGAATGCCCTGTTTGCTTCGGCCATCTTGTAAGCATCTTCTTTTTTCTTCATGGCTCCGCCACGTCCTTGAGCGGCGTCCATTATTTCACCGGCGAGTTTTCCGTCCATAGAATTACCTTGTCTGCTCCTGGCGGCATTGATTACCCATCTAATTGAAAGTGACTGACGACGAAAATGATTAACTTCCATTGGAACCTGGTAGGTCGCACCACCTACCCTCCGTGGCCTGACCTCGAGCACAGGTTTAACATTTTCCATCGCACTATGGAAAACTTCCAGTGAATCTTTGCCCATTTTATCTCCAATTATTTCAAGTGCCTTGCAAAATATCTTTTCAGCCTTGCTTTTCTTACCATCATACATAAGGGAGTTTATGAATTTCGAAACCATAACATCCCTAAACTTAGGGTCCGGCTGTATTTTTCTTTTAGAAACTGATCCTTTCCTTGGCATCTCAATGTTTCCTTCTACTTCGGTCTTTTGGCACCATATTTTGAACGGCCCCTTCTCCTGCTCTCCACGCCTGTTGTATCTAACGTGCCTCTTACGATATGGTATCTAACACCTGGTAGGTCTTTCACCCTACCACCCCTGACGAGCACTACAGAGTGTTCCTGGAGTGAATGGCCTTCACCAGGGATATAACCGGTAATCTCTATTCCATTTGTAAGTCTTACCCTAGCTACCTTCCTTAGAGCTGAATTTGGTTTCTTCGGTGTCGTTGTATACACTCTGATACACACGCCCCTTTTCTGAGGGCAATCTTGTAAAGCAGGGGCCTTGCTCTTTTTTCTTGCTTGCTCTCTTCCGTCTCTAACTAACTGGTTAATAGTAGGCATAGTTACACTCGTGATATAAAAAAGTTAAACAAATAATGTACCCAAATAACTATGTTTTTGTCAAATTATTCTCTTAAACTACATTAATCATCCAGGCTACTGGTCCTAATAACATTAATCCTAAGAACACCAAACTCTCAAGACATTATTCTGTTCTTGACAAATGGACCTTATTCGGTTTCGACGGCAGTTAGTTGTCTCATCTGCAGTTTTTTTTCCGCATTTATAACGGTAAGTGGAGAAATGTACCATCCTGCCCTCCACCCTTTTACGCTCGAACTCTTTAACTCCTCGCTCATAACCTTTACCAGTACATAAACATATCCACTTTCATCTATTATCGGATTACCAGTCTTTAGTTCAGGTATTTGTCCACTCTTACATCTCCAACAATTATCGTTCAGCTCAAAGATTTCCACACATACCTTAAATGATATTAGATAATTTGGCGTTTTCCCCTCAAGAGTATCGGTACCCGTGTTCAAATACCATATCTCTGCCATAACAGATTCTCCATTTTTGTAATTATGTTTTTATTTTTCATTTTTTTTCTAAATCAAAGCTCATGTATACCGCAATGCCTTCTTTCCTATATCGGTCCTATAATATATGTCTTCATCATCCATCATTCGAATGGCCTTATAAGCAAGATCTATGGATTCATTCATACTATTCCCAATAGTAGTAACACCTAAAATCCTCCCCCCATTTGATACGATTTTCCCATCTTCGATAGTCGTTCCAGCATGAAATAAAACTACGTTGTCCAGATCTTCTAGAGCCTCGAGACCCTGAAGCTCAATACCCGTCTTATAATCCCCTGGATATCCCTTAGAAGCGATTACCACACAAACCGATGACTCTGGTCTCCATTCGATCTCATATCCATTGAGGTCTCCATCTACAACTGCATTGAGAATGGGAACGATGTCAGATTTCATCCTCATCAGCAGAGGTTGAGTTTCCGGATCACCGAATCTACAATTAAATTCCAAAACAGTTGGCTCTGAATCCTTAATCATCAGTCCAGCATATAGCACTCCTTTATATCTTCTACCTTCTTTATTGAGTGCTCTTATAACCGGAACCATGATTCGTTCCATAATCTTATTATGTAGTTCTTCTGTCACGATAGGAGCGGGTGAATAAGCACCCATTCCCCCGGTATTCGGTCCCTTGTCACCGTCAAAGAGTGCCTTATGATCTTGTGAAGGTTCCAATGGAATTACTGTATCCCCATCAGTAAAAACAAAAAAAGAGACCTCCTCACCCTCAATAAGTTCTTCAATCACAACACTGCCTCCGGCATCACCAAAAATTCTACCCCTCATCATCGAATCTAAGGTATCAATAATCTCATCTTCTGTCTTGCACACCACCACTCCTTTTCCACCCGCAAGACCATCGGCTTTTACTACAAGTGGTGGTTTTACTTCTTTTACCCATTTAACAGCATCACTAAAGTTATTAAATGTTGAAAAAAATGGAGTTGGTATATTGTACTTTCTCATCAGATGTTTTGAGAATACCTTGCTACTTTCAATCAGCGCGGCCTCTTTAGAAGGACCAAAAACCCTGAGTTTCTCGGCATTGAACTTGTCGACTATACCTTGAGCTAAAGGCTGCTCAGGACCAATAATAGTGATATCGATTTCTTCAGCTTTTGAGAACCGTACCAGAGACTCAATGTCCATAGGCTTGATATCGATACACTCTGCGATTTTGGAGATGCCCGCGTTGCCTGGAGCACAATAAATGCGATCAACTAATGGGCTCTGTAATATCTTCCAACATAGTGCGTGCTCCCGCCCGCCCCCTCCTATGACCAAAACTTTCATTCAAAAGCCTCTAACTTATTCGCTTTAGTTTATCTCAAATCAGTGTACCAGATGCTAAGAAATTGAAAGAGGAGAAGAATAAAGATAAATACCGATAAATACTAAAAATGCAAGTCACTCACTCAACTGTTACTACCTTCGCTAGATTCCTCGGCTGATCTATGTCTGTTCCCTTATAAGTAGCAATATAATATGCCAGAAGCTGTAAAGGTATGACAGAAATTATCGGGCTGATATATGTACTACAGTCAGGGATGGTAATAATTCTATCAACGTGTTTGTATATTTCTTCTCCCCCCTCACCGTTAGTCAAAAAAATAACCTTACCCTTTCTTGCCCTGATTTCTTCTAGATTCCCCAATATTTTTTTGTAAAAGATTCCGTACCGTGGTGCTATGAAAACTACGGGAACATTTTCATCTACCAGTGCAATAGGTCCATGCTTCATTTCTCCAGCGGCAAATCCTTCTGCATGTATATATGTAATCTCTTTGAGCTTTAATGCCCCTTCCAATGCGATTGGATAATTAGGACCTCTACCCAAGTAGAGAAAATTATTGTAACCATTGAAAGCTTTGGCCAGTTCTTGTATTTCACCCTCTCTCTTTAATGTTTTTTCGATTAATTGTGGTACAGCTAATGCTTCTTTAATCAAATATCTTCCTGCCCTATCGTTAATCTTTTTCCTCACCCTGCCAAGAAAAATTGCCAGAAGATACATGACCATAAGTTGGGTCGTAAATGCTTTCGTAGAAGCGACACCTATCTCTGGACCCGCATGGGTATAAATCACAAAATTTGATTCCCTCGCGATCTTACTCCTTTCGACATTTGTTATGGCAAGGGTTTTTGCTCCCCTTCTTTTAGCCTCCAACAGGGCTTCAGAAGTATCAGCGGTTTCACCGGACTGCGATACGGCAATTGCAAGGGTATTATGATCCAATACAGGCTCTCTGTAACGAAACTCGGATGACAAATCCGCTTCAACGTGTATATTTGACAAATTCTCTATCATGTATTTACCGGTGAGACACGCATGGTAAGATGTTCCGCAACCAAGGGTGATGATTCTCTTGATATTCTTGAAGACGTCGTGCTCCAATCCTTCAAAAATTACGTCACCTGTTTGTTCAGAAATTCTTCCCCCTATAGTATCGAGTATCGCCCTTGATTGTTCATGGATCTCCTTGAGCATGAAATGTCGATAACCGCATTTCTCTATTGCTACAGGATCCCAATTGATTGTGGAAACATTTCTTTCCACTCCGTTGCCATCAAGGTCGGTTATCCTAACCCCGTTGTTCCCCAATATGGCAAGGTCGCCGTCTTCTAAAAAAATAATTTTATTAGAATAGGGGAGCACGGCTTGAACATCCGAAGCCAAAAAATTCTCATTTTCACCAAGCGCAATTACCAGGGGAGAAAATTTTCTTATGGCGATGATCTTATCGGGTGCCCTCTCTGAGATAACAGCAACAGCATACGAGCCCTCAACCCGCTTGAATGCATTTCTCACTGCATCCTCAAATGGCAAATTATTTCTTGAAAGGTCTTCTATTAGATGGGCAACAACCTCAGTATCCGTTTCCGAATAGAAGTTATAACCCTTTTTAATCAGCTCTTTTTTCAATTCATTGTAATTCTCTATTATGCCATTATGAACTATAGAAACAGAGCCAGAAACATGCGGATGGGCATTTCTCTTGTTTGCCCTACCGTGAGTTGCCCACCTTGTGTGTCCAATACCCAGATTTCCTGAAAGCGAGCTGCCCTTTAACTTATTCTTCAAGTTATTCAGCTTACCTTTGCTCTTAAAAACCTTAGAACTCCCATCTTGCATCACTGCAATGCCAGATGAATCATAACCCCTGTATTCAAGCCTGCTCAGTCCATCCATGAGAACATGAACCGTCTTTTTTTTATCTCCTATATAACCTACTATTCCGCACATAGTCTTATAGTCTCTATTTGTCTTTGGGCTTACGCTTCCAATTCTTGATCGTCACTTGCTTTGCCCGTCCGATTGCCAAGGACTCGGATTCAACATCCTTCGTAATTGTCGATCCGGCACCGGTGGTGGCACCCCTTCCTACCTTAACAGGCGCAACAAGCATAGTGTCGCTCCCTATAAAAGCATCATCCTCAATAATAGTCTGATACTTGTGCAATCCATCATAATTACACGTTATAGTCCCGGCGCCAATATTGACCCGCTTGCCAACAGTCGCATCGCCAACATAGGACAAGTGTTGAACCTTAGAAGAAATCCCGATTCTTGCCTTCTTAATCTCAACAAAGTTACCGATCTTTACGCCATCCATTAGTTCTGAACCTGACCGTAGATGCGCAAACGGGCCTATGATGACATTTGCTCCTATGAGAGCGTTTTCAATGTAAGATGAGAATTTTATCGTTGAGTCATTATTAATTTCGGTGTCTTCAATCCAGACCAACGGTCCTATTTTACATCTCTTCCCTATCTTCGTTTTTCCATAGATAAATGACTGCGGATAGATCACGGTATCTATGCCAATATATACTTGCGGAGAAATATATGTTTGTTCCGGATCGAGTATTGTAACACCCGAAAGCATCAATTTTTCGTTTATTCTCTTTCTCAATAGTTCTTCGGCATGAGAAAGCTCAACCTTGTTGTTAATACCAATAATTTCTTCCTCGACATTAAAGTTAAATCCATTCACTTTTATTCCAGACCTTGAAGCGATGCCGACTATGTCAGTCAAATAAAATTCTTTCTGATTATTTTTTTTGTCAATCTGATCAAGGGCTCTCCATAAGAAACCAGTTTCAACACAATAGATACCAGAATTAATTTCATTCAGACTTCTTTGCTCTGGGGTCGCATCCTTTTCCTCCACAATATCGGTTACCTCGCCCCTGCCATTTCTAATGATTCTTCCGTAGCCATATGGGTTCGTTACCTTTGCGGTAAGTATCGACAGCGGGGATTTACTCTTTTTGTGTGTGTTTATAAATTTGCTGAGTGTTTCATGACGTATCAGTGGAGAATCACCGTACAAGATAACTACAGTCCCATCGTAGCCATCTAGTTCTCGTCTAGATGACATCACCGCATGAGCCGTGCCAAACTGTCTGGATTGACTCACATAACTCAATCGGTCAGATATTAAGGCTTTTTTCACATCGTCAGATCCATACCCCACCACTAAAACTGTTTTTTCCGGGGATATCTTTTTTACTTCCTCAATCACGTAACTGATGATTGGCTGTCCCAATATAGGATGCAGTACCTTTGGGAGGGAGGATTTCATCCTCTTTCCTTTTCCCGCGGTAAGAATTAATGCTACTACATACATGATTGACTTATCTAAACCCTCCCATAGTTATCCTCAAGCCTTACCAAGTCGTCCACCTGTGGGGTTGACACTTCAATTAAATCACTTTCGGCTATAGCGGTCATCCGATGCTTGGTAAGAGGGGTAATTCTTCTTGCATCACCGGGCAGGAGTCTTATTATCTCCGTTGGTTTTCCGACCTCCTCTAACTCGAGTATTATTTCACCGCTGTAAACGTAAATCGTTTCATCCTTTACCTTGTGGTACTGGTAACTCAAGCTGTGATTTTTATTAACGTGAAGGATCTTACCGACATATTTGTCAGTAATTGCCCACCAAATTTCATAACCCCAGGGCTTAGATATCCTCTTGAATTCTCCTTGTGCCATCTCCGTAGCTTCGAACATATCATTGCAAACAACTTTCCAATTTCAAATTAAATAAAATGGAAGTTATTTCCGGTCTTAAGTAAGCGCAATTTCACTAAAACGGGATATCATCCTCGGAACCAAAGGTGTCGGCGATTTCAAAATTGTCCGCCAGCCCTTCACCAGCCTCAGCAGTTGACTGGTCTTTATCACCGGAAGGACCCAACATCTGCATATTTCTGGCCAGGACCTCTGTAGTCCATCTCTTTCTGCCCTCCTTATCTTCCCAGGACCTTGTCCTAAGGGTGCCTTCTATATAGACCGTTCTCCCCTTAGAAAGGTATTCGCCGCATATCTCTGCCAGTCTCCCCCACGCGACTATACGATGCCACTCTGTAAAGTCTTGCCTGTCTCCACCCTTGTTGGTTCGACTCTCTGTCGTAGCAATTGTAAAATTAGCCACAGCCTGACCGCCTGCCGTATACCTTAGCTCCGGATCACGTCCGAGATTGCCAATAAGAATTACCTTATTTATACCCCTCATGTCTTTCTACCGTCCAATATTATTTTTATGGAAAGTGTATCATCGCAGAGAATGAAAATCCACAACTGAACTTTACAGAGAGAGTCTTATCGGCCGAAAATGAAAGCTTAATTTGATTAGCAAGCATCATCCAAAAGGGACGCATTACCTCTCCAGTTCTCTCTAAAACTAAAAAAGCTTTCCAAATAAAGAAAGGAATTGATAGAGTATCCTACCTGTCATACCCCAGATCACGTAATCGCGATAATAGAACATGAAGTCTTCTGATACTCTGCCCTTTCTTCCTAAAATTCTAACTTCCTGGTTTCTTGGGTCATTTAAATGATGTATCGGTATCCAGACTGCATCAGCCACTTCTGCATCATCCAGTGTCAATTCAACGTCTTCTTCTAAAAACGATAAATACGGCGTCACAACATAATGATTTGCCTTAGGATTATTGGGATGACAGTCGTCTAATTCTCCAATGACAGTACCGCTCTTATCTATATCGATTCCGGTCTCTTCTACGGTTTCACGAATTGCAGTGTCTCGAGTATCCCTGTCAGCAATCCGCATTTTCCCTCCGGGAAAAGCCATGTGTCCTGAAAAGACATCGCCTTCGTTTTCTGTTCTTTTAATAAATAAAATAGAGTACCCTGGATCTCCCTCCTTCAGTATTATCATTACGGCAGCTCGAACTAACTTTTGCTTCTTGTTTATTTTAACAACATCCCGGGTTCTTACAATTTTTTCTAATTCCTTTACGGTATTCTTATGCATCCTTTATTTGCTCAAATTTCTGAATTATATCTTAGCTGGTCACAATCGCTTTTTAATATCTAGATTTAATATTCATTAATGATTCCATTTCTTGTTCTCAGAACGCCGTTATGCGAACAGGGAGGCATCCAAAAGCTATGTGTAAATATCGAATCATAAGTGTGGATATCCATTCGATGTTTAAGTTCAATTGGCAAGTTCTGACTTCAAATAATGATCAAAAACATCAAATGAATCCTCATCAAACAGAACGAAGTACACCCTTTCTATCGAAGTATGTTTATCCTCAAGAAACTCTGAGACAGTATCAACCATTACCCGCGCACAATCTTTCATTGGGAAACCGCCAGCCCCTGTTCCGATCGCGGGAAACGCAATCTTTTTTAAATTTTTCTCGGAGGCTCTCAGCAGGCTATTATTAGTAGTATCCTTTAATGACACCTCGCTCACCCTACCCCCTAAATGCATTCCTGCTGCGTGTATCACGTATCTCGCGCGAAGGTTCCCAGCTCCGGTAATTGCTGCCTCACCCAGTGGAATTGACCCGATTTCGTTACATTCATTTTGAATCAGATCTCCTCCCTTCTTCCTTATCGCACCGGCGACTCCGCTCCCCAGTATCAGATCCGTGTTCGCCGCATTCACAATTGCATCAACCTCAATCTCAGTTATATCGCCCTTAATCACCGTTATCTTATCCGTTAAATCCATCTAAAACTCTCCGTTAATTTCTAAAATAATTTTTGACAAATCAATTAGAAAACAAATTTTTGCTTCGAGATCTGATCAATTCGTAACTGCATCAATATCGATGAGACCAAGAATCCAATTATCGCTGACGTACCTTATCAGTGATATCCAAATCATTTAATGTATATTCCTTGTCGGGCAATATACTAAAATCAGTACCAAAGTAAAGATTCAACACAAGCCTGAAGGTATTTACAGGACTCATATCTGCGTAAAGTGCAGTATTTGAAATGTCTGGTAGATAGAGTGCATTTAAAATGCCGAACTTCTGTTTGAGCGCTTCACTGGACAACTCTAAAATGTTTTTGTAATCGTAGTTTTCAGGATAGGGACCTTCATCAGCTTGAATTATTATGATAGGCTTTCTAGCAGACGAATTCAATAGAATGTCCACTAGATCCATTATCACTTTATTCGTGTATTTTAATTGATTTAGGTAATTGACCTCTTCAGTCCTACTCCTTTCCTCGAAGATCGACACGGATTTCCCATCCGCTTCGAAGACATAGGGTGGGTGGGGTATTAGAAAGTGAGCGAATGCAAAAGTCGGTCCATCTATTTTTGGCAACTGTTGGAGCTTCTCCAGCTGGTAAAGAACTCTTTCTCTATGCACCAGACGATATCCATCAACAAGGTCTTCCGTAATTCCCCTGTGCAGATCAAATATACTAAGACACGCCCAGAGAAAGCTCTTTTGATAAATTACGTCTAATATCAAATTTGAATTGGATTGAGTTCGATTGATCACGTAATTAAAATCCGCGTTTCTATTTACACCCAGGCCGAAATGAAAGTATTTATAACCCTTCGCTTTCAGGATCTGCCACAACCTGAAGTTACCTAACAATTCACCTAATGCTAATAAATTGTTAGCGCGATCACCTCTATTCTTAACCAAATTGTGCAAATAGTTCATATTTAAGGATGAGGACAAAGAAAGGTAGGTATTCTGGTAGTTAGCATAGCTGTTTTCGACTATATAAAAAGCCCTGTGTTTTAAAAATTGTATAAACTCCGAGTTATCGAAATTATACACATCAGTCAGAATATCAGCCCTGGCATATCGGTCTAAGATTATATAGTATATGTCGCGACTGTTCTTTAAATCGTCCCTTGCGTGAGAATCAACTAAACCATCTGTTTCAATCTTATTATTATCTGGACTCTTGATAGGTTGAGTAGAGAGGGCAAAAAATATATTGAATATTGAGATCAGTACCAATGTTAAAGCTACTACGTTTAGGAAAGTTGTCACGGGTAGAAGCGATTTTTTTCTCCTTAAGATGAGGATAACAATTCCTCCATAAAGGATTAATACAAATATTAGAAAATAGACACTATTCATTCCACCGATGACAAACTTTGAAATAGCATCGTAGAGATAGCCATAAGAATAGAAAATGACAAGAAAGATGGAAACCAAAATTGATGTTTTAGAAAGATCCCTCAGGAAAAAAAATGTGGATCCAAAAATATAAAGGCCGAATCCAAGAAGGTAGGCAAATGGAATTAACAGTTCCACAAACCTTATTTCCCCTGGGTTTTCGGAATAGAGGAAAATCACCGGATATATTGAAATCAAAAAAGGAGAAGCAACCGTAATTATTCTACTTTTCACTTGCTTTTCTCCTCACGAGATAAATAGTTCGTTCAGATCCTTTAATCCGCTGCGACTCTCTTATTGGGAACATCTTCGCAAATTCGCTTTCAAACACCTCTTTTTCGTGCTCCGGAAATTTATCCTCTCTGTATGAAAGGAGTAATCCTGCCTTTAAGTGAGGACGTATATGACAAAGGAAATAAATTTTCATTTTATTACTAAGAGGCAACAGTGAGCCTGAGAGCTCGAGAGCGACTCCGTCGATAAATACCCCCATTATTCGTCGTGACCTTATATCTTTGTAGATCAACAAAGCGAGCGGCGCCAGAAAGTGCTCGCAAAACCGCATGAAGCAACCCCAGGTTCAACGTCACGATATTTTTCGAATGATAAGCCATCAATTAGAATAGGGGTTAGCGCCGAAAAACTGAATATCATAAGCGCTGGCATCTTTAAGGGTCATTCCGATAAAGGTTGATCACTTGTTTCCTTTTTTATGATGTATCTCTTCTCCAGCCTTTCTATTGAAAATCGATTTTATCTTGCTCCAATAGAACTTAAGCATGGCCAATGTCCTAGAAAAAGCAAAATCAAAATCTGAACTACAAAACTGCCAGTTCCAGATCGATATATGGAAATGTAGATTCATCAATTATAAGACAGAGGCAAGTGATCAATAAAAAGATTTTTGAAAATTCGCTCAAACACTTCTTCATGTTAGAAATCTAGACACTCACAATAACATTACGATATAAAAGGATATCATACAATGCCCTCGTTTGTTTCAACAAACCCGTCAATATTTAAGCATTAAATGACATTCTAGCAATACCCTAAGGTTGCGGGTCATAAAGATATTTATTTAATCTTCGATCACAAGAAAAGTTTTATAATAATAAACGCAATCCATCGTAACAGGTTATGGGTATGATCATTTCTGCTCCTTTGAAATCTGACTATGCTGAAATATACTTTAATCACTCATGAGCAAAAATGTTGAAATTGCTGATATTTTTGAGAGGATTGCCGATTCTTTGGACATTTTAGAAGAAAATCCCTTTAAGATAAGGGCATACAGAAATGGCTCAAGGAATTTACGAGAACTCGCAGAGGATGTGAAAGACATTACTGAACGCGACGAGCTTTCGAAAATCCCTGGGATTGGAAAAGATCTTGCGGAGAAAATCAGAGAATACATAGCAAATGGAAGAATAAAATATTATGAAGAGCTTAATGAAAAGGTCCCGCGAGAACTGGTCGAGCTTCTGGCAATTCAGGGATTGGGACCAAAGATGCTTTCCAAACTCTTTAAAGAACTCAAAGTCAAAGCATTAGCTGATCTTGAACGAGAAATCCGCGGTGAAGAAATACTGAAAATCCACGGGATGGGTAAGAAGAAGATTGAGGACATAAAACGCGGGATTCAAATCTTCAAAGAAAGTAAGAAGAGAGTAAACCTTGGAATAGCGCTTCCGATCGCAGAGGAGATTGTAAATGAGGTAAATAAGATACCGGGATCCGAAAAGACAGTTTTTGCGGGATCCCTCAGACGAATGAGGGAAACCATAGGCGATATAGACATCTTAACGCAATCGGATGACGGTAAACGGGTGATAGAATCATTTACAAAAATGCCATTTGTCAAAAATATACTGGCGTCGGGAGATACAAAGGGTAGCGTGATCTCGCGTAATGGAATTCAGGTAGATCTACGCGTGGTTGGCCCGGAATCCTATGGTGCTGCTCTTCAATACTTTACAGGGTCTCAAGCACACAATGTCAAAGTCAGGACAATAGCCGTTAAAAAGGGCTTAAAGATAAATGAGTACGGTTTGTTTCATGGGGATAAAAAAATAGCGGGTGAAACGGAAGCGGATGTTTACAAGAAGCTAGGCCTTCCGTTTATACCACCTGAAATGCGTGAGGACAGGGGCGAAATCGAAGCTGCGCTCGAGGGAAGGCTGCCTACCCTATTAGAGCTTGAGGATATTAAGGGCGATCTACATGTGCACACAAACTGGAGCGACGGCTATGGCAGTATTGAGGAGATGGCTTTGACGGCTAAGAAGTTAGGTTATGAGTATATTGCAGTCACAGACCACTCCCCTTCCTCTAGGATTGCAAATGGACTTTCCATAGAAAGGCTTGATGAGAAGAAAGAGGAACTTGAGTCTGTGCGTAAGAAAGTAAAAGGGATTCGAATACTCATGGGTTCTGAGGTAGATATTTTAGGTGACGGGTCTCTTGATTATCCCGATTCAGTTCTCAGGGATCTAGATGTAGTCATTGTTTCGGTTCACTCAGGTTTTAAAATGGAACGTGCGAAGATGACTAAGCGTATTGCGAATGCTCTTAAAAATCCGTTTGTTCATATTCTCGCTCATCCCACAGGAAGGCTGATAGGAGAACGTGATCCCTATGATGTAGATCTGGAAGAGGTATTTAAAACGGCAAAGGAATTTGGAAAGGCAATCGAGGTAAATTCTCATTATCTGAGATTGGATTTGAAAGATATCAATATCAGAAAGGCAATAGATATGGATACCAAATTAGTAATTACCACAGACTCACATCACCCTAACCAATTGACACTGATGAGGCTCGGTGTGGCCACTGCCCGAAGGGGTTGGGCTGTGAAAAGAGATATCATTAATACAATGGGATTTAAAGAACTTTCAAATTTCTTAAAAATTCAAACTGATTAAATACGCCGCTTCGGATAACTCATTTTCAGATAAAACCAATGAAAGAAGAAACTAAAAAGATTCCAAAATCAAAGGCTATCAAAAGACTAAACGAGCTTCGACCAGAAATAGATCGGCACAATTATCTTTATTATGTTGAAAACAATCCTGAGATCTCGGATGCCGAGTTTGACATCCTCATGGAAGAGTTAAAAAGCCTCGAATCTCTATATCCGGAACTGATCACACTGGATTCCCCTACACATCGTATCGGTGGATACGTGGCAGCGGGTTTCAAATCAGTTGAGCATATAATTCCGATGATGAGTATTGATAATATAACAGACGACGAAGGAGCTTATGAATTTAATAAACGTGTAAAGAAAATTCTTGAAATATCATCTGATATTGAATACATCGTCGAGCCAAAGTTCGACGGAGTTTCGGTATCCCTAAAATATGAGAACGGAATCCTGGTTCAGGCCGCGACCAGAGGCGATGGAAAAATCGGTGAGGAAGTAACTGTGAACGTCAAAACAATAAAATCCATACCGTTAAGGCTTAAGTCAAGTAACGGAATTCCAGAAAGATTAGAGGTAAGAGGAGAGGTAGTAATAAATAAGGAATCGTTCAAGAAATTAAATAAAGAGCTCGCAGACGAAGGGGAACCGATCTTCGCAAATCCCAGAAACGCCGCAGCTGGTTCTCTTAGACAGCTAGATTCGAGTATCACGGCGAAAAGACCACTAGATTTCCATCCATGGGGCATCGGGGATGTAGTTGGATATGATTTTAAGACCGAGTGGGAAATTATAAATAAGATTCATGACTGGGGTTTCAGATCTGAACAGCGTTTTAAGCTGTGCAAGGACATAGGTGAGGCTATATCATATCGACATGAAATGGAGTCTATGAGAGATGACCTACCATATGAAGCTGACGGTATTGTAATAAAGGTAAATGATCGTCGATATCAGAGGGAGCTTGGGACAACGGCAAAATTCCCGAGGTGGGCCATCGCTTACAAATTTAAGCCTCGTCAGGCAACCACCAAGATACGCGACATTATTGTGCAGGTAGGAAGAATGGGATTAATAACACCGCTCGCAAAGGTTGAACCCGTTAAAATTGGTGGTGTGACAATCAGAAACGCCTCCCTCCATACAGAAGACATAGTCAGACAAAAAGACGTAAGAATAGGAGACACCGTGCTGATTGAGAGAGCAGGAGATGTGATTCCCCAGATCGTGAAAGCAATTGCAGAAAAGAGAACAGGAGAGGAAAAAGTTTTCCACATGCCCCAGAACTGTCCTTCATGTCGTACAAGGCTTGAAAGGGATGGGGCATATTACTATTGTCCAAGCCTTTCATGTCCAGCCCAGCTACAAGGCAGAATAGAACACCTGGCTTCCAGAAAGGCATTTGACATAAGGGGTCTGGGCGAAAAGATAGTTATCCAATTGATGAAAGAAGGATTGATAAAGGACTTGGCCGATGTCTTCTACCTGAAGAAAGAGGATTTGATCGGCCTTGAAAGATTTGCAGAAAAGTCTGCGGCAAATCTGGTCGAGGAAATCGAAAAGAGCAAAAAAATTACATTCAACAGGTTCATACTTGCCCTCAGTATTCGCCATGTAGGAGAAAGGATGGCACAGATTCTTGCCGAAAACTTCAATAGTTTAGACGATCTCATGGAAAGTACGGAAGAGAGTCTCATGGACGTTCCGACTGTGGGGCCTGAGGTGGCGAAGAGCATCATTAGTTTTTTTGGCGAGCAAAAAAACAGGGATACGATCGATAAAATATTATCCGCAGGGGTCAAAATTGAATACAGGCCATCGGTAAAGAAAGGTGATAAATTTTCGGGCCTGACATTTGTATTAACAGGCACACTTGAAAATTTTACAAGAGATGAGGCAAAAAGGCTGATCGAACAAGAAGGAGGAATTGTTACGTCATCGGTATCCAAGAGGACCTCCTATGTCGTCGTGGGAAAGAATCCCGGCTCTAAATTAGAATCCGCCGAGTCATTAGGAATAGATACAATAGATGAGGATGAATTTAAAAGAATGATTGGTAAGTAAACATTGTGAGGATTTCTATAATGAAAACATTTAATTCTGTTGAGTACTTACCCTATTAATACCGCCCCCGGTCTCTTATTATTCACTCTCAAGAGGGGAGGAAGTTCTAGGTGAGATTATTCCATCCCAATATGGCACCCTGAATAAGGGGTGGTTCATGCTCTCTTTCTCTGCCTTTGTATTTCATAAATCATTATTCCTGCTGCAACAGAGGCATTGAGCGATAACGCTCCAATTGTAGGGATTGAAACAAGAAAATCGCACTCCTCCCGGACCAATCTCTTTAATCCTTTTCCCTCACTGCCTATAACCAATGCTATATCCAATCCCACAAGGTCCTGATCCCTGATTGATGTTTTTGCTGAAGGGTCGGCTCCCACAATCCAGACGCCACTTTTCTTCAACTCGGTTAAGACCCTGACAATATTTGTAACCATTGAAATTGATACAGCACTCGCCGTTCCAGCTGAGGTCTTAACAACCGCTGGAGTCACAGAAACAGATCTATCCTTTGGGATAATTATCCCATGCCCACCAAGAACATATACACTCCTTATTATGGCTCCAAAATTTTGGGGATCCTCTAAATGATCCAGTATAACAACCAGGAGTTTCTCCCCACTTTCTTTTGCTTTGCCCAATATCTGGGAAACTCCCACATAATCATAGTCTGAAACCCTTGCCGCAACACCCTGATGGGAGGTTGTCCTCGCAGTTTTTGAAAGTGATTCGCGTGAAAGGTATGTGATCTTTATACCTCGCTCCTCGGCAAGCCTTATAAGATCATCAGTATCAGCCCTTTTAATCTCGGATGATATAAGCACTTCTATAATCTTGGACGAGGATTGTAGAAGGAACTCCCTTACCGGATTCTTACCGTATATGATCAATTTTCTTCTTTCAGTTTCTTTTCCTGTGAAACATCGCTTGGCGCCGAACCATCACCTTTTTGAGAAGTCTTAAACTCCACCTCGGCTTCCTTGATCTTTTTCAGAATATTGTCGTTTATCCATTTCTGATCCCACCATTCGATTGGACGCACAGGCACCCCGTTTACATAAACACCATAGTGTAAGTGGTCCCCGGCGGCAAGGCCCGTTTCACCGGTTTTTCCGACTATCTGTTTTTTCTTTACACTGTCACCTACATTCACGTCAATAGAGCTTAAGTGACCGTATAGCGTTGAAATACCCATTCCATGATCCACAATTACCGTATTACCATAGATTCCAAGATCCCCAGCGAACACAACCACCCCATCATTGGCAACCTCAACAGGATATCTTTTTGTAACCGCCAGATCATAACCAAGATGATATTGCTCATCTATCGGCTCTCCATTGAAAAAATAGGTTCGATCATCCGCAAAGTTGGCCTCCACCTGTGAGTTTGTCAACTGGTTGAATTCACCATTCCACAATATCTTATCCGATGTTTTCTCACCAATTTTTTTTATCTCGTCATTGTTCTTCTTTCTAAGATCACGGTTTACCTTGAGAAATATGACTTTTAAATCTTGATCTTTAGACGAGTCTTCTCCCAAGAGTGTAGCCATCTTCTCCTCAATAAACTTATCGCTGACATTAATGTCGCTCTTCTTATATATAACATTCTTAAGCCTGTGGGGAATGCTAACCCTTTTTGTGTTCCCAGCCTCATCTTCAGCAATCAGTGAAATACCATCTTCCGGAGACAGGGTGTAGGGGAACGCGAAAAAGGCCAGATAGATATTTGGATCTTCGAAGTATCCCCCGTGGCCCGGGAAAAAATATTCACCATCCTCCACGCCACTTCGACTAACATCTTCCGATGCCTTATAAATAACAAGCCCGGAACCACCGTGATTAATGTATTGATCCCCACTCACTATCTCCGCCTTCGGAGGGACAAGATCGATTTTAATCTTTTTGATTTCATTTGCCCTATTACCATGAAAAAACCTGAGACGGGATCTATCCTCTGCGCTAACCACGAGCTCGGCAGGACCATCTTTAATCCCCATTTTTTTCGGATCAAGCTCTATGGTTATGGTATCTTCCTTAACCGGTGAATCATATCCCTTATCAACCAGAGTAGATTCACCGTTTTCGTCTTTAAGAGAAATAACCACCTTCTTGAGTCCCTTGCCCTTGTCTTTTATCTGGATGTCAAAGGGTTTGAGTCCGACGTAATCAGAGTCGAGTTTAATATCTATCTTGGGAGGATGCCATTCAATTTCAGGATATACGTAGATCATTGCTCCTACTAATAGGACGATAACGATGAAATAAAAAAACTTCTTAACGCTCTTCATCAAAAAACCTCCTTCAGAAGTAATTCTTAATATTCTTTTCGTACTCCGGGAAGTAATAGGAAATCTTTTTGAGGTTGAACTTCGTAAGTATCGATTCTTTGGGCTCTCTCTCCAATAGGAAATTCAATGATTTTTCTACGAGCTGCTCGATTGTTACTTTCCCCTCCGCCAAAAAATTATAATAATCGAGGCTCACTTCGACTAAATGTTCTGTTTTAGTATCTCCCTCCTTAACTTCGACCTTGAATATAATGTTGTCTCCATCTTGTGAAGCCTTTAGAACGCTGATCTCTGGCATTTCAGTAGTCTTGAAATTTATCTATTAAATTAATTTACAAGGTGTATTTTACTCTATAATCTATGAAATAGATTAATTTTCTCTTATCAATCTCACTTCAACATTTGAGTTTCTTAATAAATCCATAGAACTTACCAGTTTCTCAAGATAACTGAAATGCAGAACCCTATAAAAAGATTCAGGGATTTTGAATTTAAAAGTCTGAATTAATATGAGAAATACTTCTAACACTTTATTTAACATGAATTTTAAACTAAAGTTTAAAGGTGGGCACACTTACAAACGACTTTAGCTGGTCCGCCTCGAGGGACGCTCTATTTGAGGAATGTAAGAGAAAATATTATTACAACTACTATGGGTCTTGGGGTGGGTGGGAAAAGGACAGAGCAGATCATGTAACCAGGACCCTTTATGTCTTAAAAAACCTTCAGAACATACCCATGTGGAAGGGAAAATCCGTACACACAGAGATTTCCCGAATATTGAAGGAACTGGTGGGTACGAACGAGCTAATTAACCTTGAATACTCGCTGACAAGGGTCACAAATCTGATGAGACAAGAGTTCAAGTTCTCCCGTGATGGCTTGTACTGGAACGCGGTTGATAGCTTGGGAAAGGTAAACTATCTGTTTGAACACGAATACGGGTTAGATATCCCTGATGAGAGATGGAAGAAAAATCACCAAGATGTGATAGAATGCATCAGAAACTTCTATAGGTCGGATGTATTGGAAAAGGTAAAAACTCTGGAGCACGATGATGTTCTTTCAATCGACAGGATAACACCAATCCCCTTCTCATTTAACGAAGAAAAGATATACGTAAATTTAGACCTTGCCTATAAGTTAGATGATGGAATCGAAATTGTCGATTGGAAAACAGGAGCCGGGGAATCAAATAAGCTACAGTTCATAATCTATACGATTTACGCAAATGAGATTTTAGGTGCACCCGCAGATAAAATTTCCCTCATCGAATACAACCTCTTCGGAAATGAGAAAACCGTACATAGGTTTAGTTACAAGGAATTATCTGAAGCAAAAAAATATATAAATAGCAGTATCGATAGCATGAAGCGCTACCTGAGTGATCCGACCGGTAATGAAGCGATAATAACAGACTTTCCGAGAACAGAGGACGAGTGGAAGTGCAATTCCTGCAATTTCAAGAAAATCTGCTTCGATCTCCCCTGAAAGTATTGTCTTTATAAAGTCTCAAGAACTTAAATCTATACTATTTTCTTACTATGTAATAGTAATTAATTGGATCGTGCGGGAGTTGTTTGACATCTATTTCTTTAAACCCAGCTTTCTCCAACATCTCACAGGCCATTTCCTTTCCCCACATCGCGCCTAACCCTTTTCCATTTTGTGCAAGCGATACCGACATACAATGCATGCATGAAATCGTATACAGAAAAGGAGCTATCGGATGTTCTGTGTTTTTATGGACATGGCTCGAACCCGCAATATCCTGCATAATGTAGACTCCATCGTCTTTCAGGGCACGATATATATTCGATAACACCCTATCAGGCTCTGCCTGATCATGGACTGCATCAAAAGTGACGATCAGGTCATATTTTTTTTTCTCATCAAAATGAGCTGCGTCTTTAACCTCTAGTGACAAATTTTTTAAACCACGCTTAATTGCATTCTTCCTGCCCCTCTCGACCGCTTCACCGGAAAATTCATAACCTGTAAAACGACTCTTGGGGAAAGCCCTAGCCATCTCAGCAAGTGCAAAGCCGCTACCACATCCGACATCCAATACCTCAATCCCCCCCTCGAGTCTTTCCCCCAATCGAGGTACAAGCGGCAATATTTGATCCAGTAATGGCACAATAACCGTCTGATAGCTTTCATCGGCCATAACCTCATGAAACCTGTTATAATCTTCGTACGTTACACCTCCGCCATTTTTAAAACACTTAACTATCTTATCCTCCACCGACCCAAGAACAGAAACCCACTGTGTAGTTACCGCAATATTGTTTGGTGTTGCCTCCCTCGTGAGCCATGCAGCATGCTCGGGAGGAAGCATGTACGTATTTTTTTCATGATCATGTTCAACAATCCCACCTGTAAACATAGCACCTAACCACTCCCTTACATATCGTTCGTTCAAATTTGATTTTTTCGCTATTGTCTCAGGAGTTGATGGCGGCAGTTTCCCCATCGCATCCAGAAGACCTGTCCTGTAGCCAATGGAGATCATAAAGTTCAAGGCACCGTAATTTAAAATGGTCATCATCTTCTCTGCAAATTTGTCCGATTTCGATTGATCTAATCCCACGCTTTTTTTATCACTCATCTTTTAACCCCTCCAATACATATCGATTCCTAAGAATATTTTTGGAAACCATGCTGGCCTGTCAAGTTTTTTTTAATCTAAATAATTTTTTATGGCATTATCAAAGAAATTTTAGCACTTGCGTATGCAGGTCTGAAACTCTTAGAATTTCGAATCGGCCACTAGCTTTGTATGGAGTAGAGGAAATTGCGATCGCGAGAAGCCCTGAGTAAAATCGAATGGGCTAAACAATCTCAGGAGTTGCTCCCGAATACCTCTATCGGGAATCCACAAAGAAGAAGGATGCCCCTTTTGCTATTGCTTTTTAATGACGAATTATGTGAGGACTTTCGTTTGTGTTAAAATGAAAATGGAACAGTTCAATATCAAGAAGTAAAAAAAAGGAGGTAACATCGTATGAGAATGCTACTTTGCATCATTACACTAGTAATGTTGTTCGTCTTTGGAGGTGGGCCCCAAGAGACGAAGCCTCAGGGCGAGTCAAAACAAATGGTTGTTACATCTCAACAATACAAGATAACGCTATCTCCCAAAGAGGAGAGGATTGTCAAGAACCTAAAACCGGGTCAGGTAGCGATAAAGACGATAATCTTTGCCTCAGATAGAGAAGCCGCCAACACCATTGGCAATTGTTGCCCCAAGAACAAATGCTGTTGCACATGCCAGTGTGAGCCTAAACCCTGCATTTGCACATGTACGGATGAAATCATCGTAAAATAAATCATTGCTAATAACGCTGGATTGGACGAGCGGGCTTAGCGCCACAGTCGCCGGTGACTTTCACCGTAAGAGCCGCAGGCGTGTTATTATTCTCGTTTGACTCGGCAAGATTGTAAGGGTGGTCAAGAGTCAAATTT
>DASWID010000084.1 GCA_036397855.1 Thermodesulfobacteriota bacterium
ATTTCATCGGACTCCGTGACAGGCTCTACTTTGCCCGTTTGATGAAAAAGGTCGGAACAGAACAACGTGCCGTTTGTTTCTTCAAATAGCGATCCTGCATCCCAGCCGTGGGGTAGGTGAGGGGTTGAAACGTATCGGAAACGATATTTCCCCGTAGTCAGCACGTCCTCTTTCTGGAGGCCCCTAGGCGGCCGAATCGCAAAGTCACTAATGTTTACAAGAGCCCCAACGACACTGCATGCCGGCTCTGCCAGTGGTGCTGCATTCAGCCATTCATTAAGACCGCCACATTCGTCAACCTCAAAATGGCTCCAGCTTATCCAGCGTATAGTCTTTGGATCAACCAGTTTCGAAGCAGCTTCGTACAGCTCGGGGAACATTTTTCGCATACCTGTATGATAAATGAGAGGTTCTTCATCCCTGACAAGAAAATGGTTAAACTGTAAGTCAAAGTCCCCAACATATATTGAGATGCGGTACACATCCGGGGCAATTTCGGTCACTGTGGCCATATCTAACCTCCTAAACTGTTCTAATCAATTTGTTGAAAGGTACCTAAGAATAATAAGTATTCCAATTTACCCTCCTCCAATCATACACGGACACAGTCATTGGGAATCTATCATATTTGCGATCGCGGCAGCACGCATAGCATAATTTCTTTTAATTTTACCTAGAGGTTAGCCCAAACATCGGAGTAGTTATCTTCTCCTCCTTACACTCTGGACATCTACTCGGCTTAGCCCACTTCTCTCTATGCTCAAATATAAATCCACATTTTAGACACTTCGAGGGCTCCATTACAAAATCATATCCCTTATGTTTTGCGGATTGTTTTACATGAGGTAAGTGTGCAATTACTTCTTTTTCTGAAATGCTTAGTGTCTGAGATAGGTCCCTTATTGTCTTCAATCCCAACAGAAGTTCATCTGTAATTGCCTGTCGAGTTGTTTTAGCTTGTATCATCTATCTTCGCTCTAAAAATTATTTAGAAATAACAGGGAATGGGGAAAAATATTAAATAAATTTACGCAACTTAGGTTGAGTCACCGAAATCTATTAAATTACCTGTCGAACTGCCGAATTCCCCGTAGCTCGCTACATGGGTTCTACTGTCATTGCGAAATTTGCGAAGCAAATTGAAGCAATCTCCTCTTTTTTACCTGTTTTGGATTCCTCCGTTCCCTTCGACCTAGCACAGAATTCGTCCCAATGGCAGTAATAGTGAATCCAGCTTATGTTTTTACTCTAATCTTTCGACTTGCTCAATAATGATCCTTAGTATATCATGCCCTCTAATTCAGTATATAGAATTTCCTCAAATTTATTACTAGGTAAAAGAGAAAGGCACTTGAAATGACAATCTAAATTTATAGGACTTGCAACATATGAACGATTCCTTGAGGCCGGGCTTGACGTTTGATTTCAGTTTTACTATTCCAGAAACGAAGACGGTTCCATATCTGTATCCTGAATCTGAAGAGTTTCAGATGATGCCGAAAGTCCTGGCTACAGGATTTATGATAGGCCTGATCGAGCGGGCGTGCATTAAGTTTATCAATGGTTATATAAACTGGCCAAGGGAACAATCGGTGGGAATAGATGTAAAACTGAGTCATTCTGCGGCGACTCCTTACGGATTGAAGGTCGACGTTAAAGGAGAGCTTATAAAAGTGGAGGGTAAAAAGCTTACCTTTTCTATAGTTGCAAGTGATGGTGTTGATGTTATCTCTGAAGGGACACATGAGAGATTCATAGTTGATTCCGAAAGATTCAGTTCAAAAGTAGAAAAGAAGAGAAATATGAGTACACGCTGAATTTAAGTAGTGAATTCCCTGACGTTCGATACATCGCGTCGGGTTTTGT
>DASWID010000085.1 GCA_036397855.1 Thermodesulfobacteriota bacterium
AAAGAGAATAAGAGAGGCTTCAAGAATAAAGGGTAACTATCCTGTTTCGTATGCGGATGCCTTCTGCATAGCTTTGGCTATGGAACTTAAAGGAGAGATTTTGACCGGGGATGAAGAATTCAAAACGGTTTATGGATTGAAGTTAAAATGGATTAGATAGAACATGAGTAGACGAAGAAATCTACGTTAAGATTTTCTTCATCCTAATCTCATTCCACTCCCTGACTGACTAAACCAACGTAATCTGCTGCTCATCATTCCGTGCATGATAGAATTGTTTACAGTCAAATTGCATGCCAGGCACCCTTGTTCCTCAGGACATGCTCAGGGCTGAGGATGTATTGTTACTGCTGTTGCTCGCAACATTATTTTATTTAATCCGACCAGCAAGACTGGTCGGCTACCCAGGTTTATAATAGGTCTGAATCTGAGCCTAAATCAACATTTAATTTTCAGGGATCATGGCTGAAATAATTCGTGGCAGGTGTCACCATAATTTATCCAGGGAGAACTAATATCAAGTAATTGGTTGTTTCTACTTCTTGGACTCTTCGGCGTAGTGAATCATTCCCGATATATCGATAACCACTACAGGCCCGTTTCCGACAACCCAAGCATCGTGACCCGGAGGAAGCATTGATACGTCACCCGGGCCGAACTCCTCCTCTGTACCGTCGTCCATTCTGACCCTCAATTTCCCTGAAACGTGGTACTGAGTATGCGGAGCCTCGCAGCTTTTTGTTTTGGCTACAGGCTTAACCGATTCCGACCACTTCCAGCCCGGCTCAAGGGTAGCTCGACCAAATGTGATACCCCCAACTTTAGCGAGTTCAAGTTTTCCTTTGGGAAAAGTACGTGTCTCATCTGGGGAGCTTAGACTTTTTTTCTGCATGCTAGCCATATTGCATTCCTCCTTACGTGATTTTTTCTATATAATCCCATTGTCTCACAAGCATTACCCCCTTGTCAACAGATATTGAAAATAAAACGTATCAAAAACAAGGCCTCAAGGAATATTTGGTTATTGTAAAGTGAAACGCGTTGAATGCTAAATTAGAAAGCCAGGATCGCTGGTTTCAATAAATATTATTTAACATTGCTTGCTTTATGGGTTAAGTTTCTATACTAATATTTGTACTCAGTAGTTACGATTTGGTCATGCAACGTTTAGAAATCAGTAGATTAACGTTAGTCACAGTTGGAGTTATCCTATCATTATCAGTCGACTCTTCGAAATTAACTGCGGAGCCCCAAATACTAATCTTCGATATTTCCTATGAGCATCATAAAGAAATCAACAATATAATAGACAAGAAACATGGTGAATTTGAAAATGCTCTCGGAGTACCCGTAGGTGAAATGACGGTTAATGTTGATCGAAGAGGGGTGTATAGAAAATATGATAATGGTTACATATATTGGAGTCCCGAGACAGGTGCTCATGTGCTTTTTGATGGGCCAATCCTGACAAAATGGGAAAAGCAGGGTTCAGAGAGAGGCGATCTCGGCTATCCAACCACTGACGAAATGATCACTCTGGAAGGAGAGGGGAGACTTTGTAGTTTTCAGGGTGGTCTCATTTTCTGGAATCCAAAGCTCGGTTCAATGAAGATCTTGGTCTTGACAAGCAGACCTATTATATTTTTACACGAGAATTTTCAGGGTTCATGGTTGGATTTGAGAAAATCCATAGGGCATCTCAATGGGAATAAATATGACACAAATTGGACAGGAATTTCGTTAATGCAATCGCTTAAGCGGGTTGGTTTTAACGACAGCGTCTCGTCACTGTTTGTACCAGAGGGTTGGAGTGTAGTCTTCTATGAAAACGAGGGTTACTGTGGTAAGAATTTCAAAATTGTTGGACCTGCTGCTGTATCTGATCTAGAGCTTTACAGTGGTGGCGCATTCAAGAACATGATTTCATCCGCCAAGGTAATTAGCGAAATCGCTGATGATAGCAGTAGGTACGGGGAACTTGTCCTCGATTGGGCTGGTGTTATAGATAATAAAGAGGGCAAGAACGGTATCCACGGGCCTTACGGGAACTTTCACATATTGGTATACGATGCGAACCGACCTTGTTATGGGCCGAAATCATCCTATCCAGTTCCGCTCCGTCATATCGTTCTGCCCGGTCCAAACAACACTGGACATTTGTGCGAATGGGAAGATGGAGATCAGATGGACTACGATAGGCTTGGCCTCTTTCAGTGGCGCGGTGAAAGAGATTCTGTGAAGGTGTTCATCTATGAGAGTGATCCAAGCAGGGAATTACCAAAGCTAATCTCAAGGAAGCACGACCCTGTCTTTTGTGAAGTCATTGATAGATATGAAGGCGATCCTAAATTGTATCTCAGTAACATTCCCGCTATGAGACACACTGTTGTCTCGGGCAAGAATCGATCTAGACTCTGGATTGACAAGGTGAGATCGATTTGGGATAAAGGCTTGGAATCAGATTTCCCTTCCATGTTCGTTAAGCTGGAGACCGTATATGATGGTGCGCGTACTTATAACGACCGGGACCTATAGTTAACATGATTTTGTATGTTTTATTAATATGCCCTGGAGCATGGGGAGTATGCCCCAGGGCAAAAAGTGTGGAGTGGATAGAGGAACTTATTTTTCTGTGTTGTGATTTTATCTCAAGCTTTATCCCTTCTTTTTGGTTCTTTAAACGCTTAACCAGAAATAATTAGCTTCAGGCGTAAAATCTATCGCAATCAAAACCGTACGAAAAGGTATAACAGAAGTTTCCTTTAACGATTAATATCCTTGGTCGGCTGGTTCTTGATCTCCAGCAGCTTCGTCGGGCATATCGCCACCGGGTAGCTCTGCATCAGGCGCCGCTGGGCTTACCGCGGGTTCATCGGGTCCGGGCTCTGCCTGCTCTCCTTGTTGTTCGGTTTCTTCTTGTTGGGCCAGCGCTTGGTGAACCGGTATCAACGCAAATTGAGTCAGGCTCCCGCCTAAGGAAACCGCCAGAAAAAGAATAAACGAAAGTGTGATTGTTTTCATTTCTTGGTATTACCTCCTTGAATTTTTAGGTTGATTTCCACACTTTATTCATTCGCATTTGCAACTTTTATTCCACAAATTGTTTTCTTAAATATTATTAAACCATATCGGGCAGTTAGATTATAATGCCGGTTTATTGAATACGTCCCAGTGTATTTTTACACTGTGTAAGCTGTGTAAAATTACACAGAGGCAACTGACAAAGCAGGTGATGCAAAGTTACCACCTTAGTTTTTGTATGTCTTTCCTGTATCAAGCCTACACAGACCCGGGGTGGATTTTTAAGAAAGGTTTGTTAGCAATTCGATTTACGCTGTATATGAATAGAAAGATACATTAACTGGATTTGTTTGTTGCCTGTTTTCGATTAATTACATGTAAGATGAGACTAAGAAGCATCAAACCTTTATTCCCATCATCGTCATTTTTGAGGGAATCAATGTAATTAATACTTTCCGTTAACGATTCGTCATTAGGGGCAATTCTAAGGGCGGTTCTCAATACATCCAGTGCCTCATCGTACCACCCTTTTTCCGCTAATGACATCGCCAAGGAGTTGTAAGCGGGGATAAATTCTGGATAGGTCCCCAGAATTTCATCAAATTTGGTTATAGATTCATCTATCCATCCTAAGTCTTGATAACAGTTTCCTATTGATAAATGTGCCCAGTAATCATTTGGAAAGATTTCAACATGCTTGCGCATCTCAATCAGTGATTCACTTGTCCATCCCATATCGAAGTAGCATAAACCAAGCTGATAATGTATTTCATTCTTGATATATTCTGAATTCGTATTTGATTTTGTACACTCAATTAGATCATGTATAGAATCCTCATAGCATCCTAATATCCTAAATGTTAATGCTCGGTTCCATCTGGCTAGCGTACAGTCAGGATCAAGATTTAATGCATTGTGAAATACTTCAAGGGCGCCGTGATACCGGCCTAATCTTGATAGGGTAATTCCAAGCTGGCTCCATAGATACGGATCATGAGGAGTTATGTCAAGTGCTTTCTTAAAGCATTGGATAGATTGGTTAAATGCCCCCATAGAGTCATATGTGAGAGCAAAGGATAGATACACGTCGGGATCTAGTGGTGCTATCTCCAAAGCCTTTGTCAACTCGGATATGGCCTCTTCATACCTTCCTGCTTCTTTAAAATTGTCTGCCTTGGTTAATAGCCTTTCGAGTCTTCCCATAATTCAAATCAGCAGTTAAGAATTTATTAAAGAATATTTATAATATATGAACTTGTCAATATCAATTAAAGTGATTGTAGAAATTTGATGATTTCGATATGCAAATGCACAATAAGTTATATGTTTTCAGTCGTAGATCAGATTTAGCAGAATTTTTTGACTTCACAAATTATCCTGTTCTTGGATACATTTTAATTACTTTTAACCGTAACTCTTGACAAATAAAAGGAAATTAAATAAAGTGGAGTTCAACTGATGTTCATATAAAATTTGTTAGGGGTTACATTATGAAGAAATCTGACTTAGAAAAAGAACTTGCGTCAAAATTTAATCTTCAATCACTACAGTCTGAAACGATTATTGATACGATCATAGAGTATATGACTAATGTTCTCAAAGATGGGGGGAGAATCGAAATAAGAGGCTTCGGTAGTTTCTTCACTAAAGGGTATAAGACATATACTGGTCGAAATCCCAGGACCGGAGATTCCGTAACAGTTCTACCGAAAAAGCTTCCTCATTTCAGGCCAAGTAAAGAGCTTCTAAAAAAGATCAACAACGAATAGGACAGCTAAGATTTCGAGATTTGATTCTGACTTACCTAAATTTAATCCATTCCCGAAATATGTTATTGGAACAAATAAGATTGGTTAGGTTTATGATTGACAACTATAATCTATTTGATAGGATTTTAAATCATTATGGCAGCACTCCCTATATTGACATACCCTGATCCGAGATTGAGGAGTAAATCCTCTCCTGTAGAGATTATAAGTACGGAAATTAAAAGACTTCTCGATGATATGGCTGAAACTATGTATGATGCCCCAGGTGTGGGACTCGCTGCGCCTCAGGTTGGCGTTAATGTGCGTGCAATAGTAGTTGATATAACAGCTGAAGAGGAGAATTCACCGGGTCTCATCAAACTTATAGACCCGGAGATAATATATTCAGAAGGACAGCAGGTCGGTGAGGAGGGTTGTTTGAGCATTCCAGGATTTGTAAGTCTGGTTAAGAGGAAGGAAAAGGTAAGAGTAAAGGGTCTCAATGAAGAAGGGAAGCACTCTGAAATTGATGCCTCTGGATTATTAGCAAGGGTTTTGCAACATGAAATCGATCACATAGACGGCATTCTTTTTATTGATAGACTCAGCAGGTTAAAGAGAGAATTGTTTAAGAAAAGGATCGACAAGGCATTTGGAAGAAAGGAGACCTACGCGGCTTTTTGAACCTTTCCAGACCTTATACAGCTTGTACATACCCTTATTCTTTTCACCTCACCACTGGAAAGCCGTGCCCTGACTCTTTTTAAATTCACATTCCAGCGTCTTTTGGTTTTGTTATTAGCGTGACTAACATTATGGCCATAAAGCGG
This sequence comes from Thermodesulfobacteriota bacterium, assembly GCA_036397855.1. Classification (NCBI taxonomy): domain Bacteria; kingdom Pseudomonadati; phylum Thermodesulfobacteriota; species Thermodesulfobacteriota bacterium. Next base: position 5,600 of record DASWID010000085.1, read on the forward strand.
CTTCTTTCCGCAACAATCACAAATCTGCGACATCGGTATTTCTTCCTTATTCAAAAAGTGAGTCTAATATACCTATTTATGGGACAAATTCAAGCCGATTAGATTGTTAGGCTATTTCACGTCTGCTTCCTAGACAACAAGTGCCTTTTGTCTTAGAATTAGCAATATGGCCTCAAATTTGTCGCAGGACATAGCACCTTTTTTCGTCATGGATGTATTGGAGAGGGCTAAGGAACTAGAACTCAGAGGCAAAAGGGTAATCCATTTTGAAGTAGGTGAACCCGATATTCCAACTCCAAAAGTCATATGCGACGAAGCCATACATGCCATTGAAAATGGAGATACTAAATACACACCAAGCCTAGGGATTCCTGAGTTAAGGACCGCAATCGTAGAAAGTTACCAAGAAAATTATGGGGTAGAGATTGCACCCGGTCGTGCCGTCATAACAATGGGAAGTTCACCTGCGCTGTTCTTGACTCTGCTTTCGCTTGTTGATCCTGGAGACGATGTGATCATCACCGATCCTCACTATGCATGTTATCCTAAGATCATAAGAATTGCGGGGGCAGTTCCGAAATTATTTAGGATCTATGAGGAAGAGGATTTCCAGATCGATATTCCTGCTCTTAAAAAGATTATTACCGATAATACGAAGGCTATTCTAATTAATTCGCCTTCGAATCCCACGGGTATAGTCTTAGATGAAGAAATAATCAAGGAAATTTCTGAACTTGGCCCCTTTGTTATATCAGACGAAATATACCACGGTCTAGTTTATGGTTCTGAGGCTCATTCAATCTACCAATTTACTGATAAGGCATTCGTCGTTAATGGAATGTCTAAGCTTTATTCAATGACGGGTTGGCGACTTGGATATTTGCTGGCCCCCGAAGAATTTATTCGTCCCATACAAAAGCTACAACAAAACCTCTTTATTTCTCCAAACCCATTTGTGCAAAGGGCGGGGGTTGCGGCATTAAAGCTTGCGAAAGAACATGTTTGGGAGATGGTGCGACTTTTTTCTGAGAGGAGAGAACTTATGATCAGGGGACTTAGGGGGTTAGGGTTTGAGATTAAAGCAGAGCCTAGGGGTGCTTTTTATGTTTTTGTGAATGCGACGAAGCTAAATCATGATTCACATGATTTGGCGTTTGATATTTTGGAGAAAGCCCACGTAGCAGTGACTCCAGGAATAGATTTTGGACTTGGCGGAGAAGGATATTTGAGATTTTCATATGCAACTTCTATTGATTGTATTGAAGAGGGAATCAGGAGGTTGGATAGTTATTTAAGTAATAGACTGGCTAGTGGTTGATTTCTACGCCCCCATCTTCCTGATTATCCAATATTTAATATTAATATAGTAGGTTTAATAGAAGCATATCTACCTATCGACGTTTATTAGGGACTTATTTTTCCGGCTAAAGCATGTAATTTGATGAATGATATTAATTCCTATATAATTTCAGACAATTCCTCCCCGGGATAAGAGTTTTTTTGGAAAAATACACGATGAACAATTGAGGGTTCTGATATTAAATTGATAGTTATGTGATCATGATCTCAGATAAAATTTAAAGGTTTCGTGTGATTATCAAGGTTTAATCTCTAAACATTAGTGTAGGATAAAGCCCATGCTTGTAGCTTTGGAGGTAGGATTTTGAAGGGGAAAAAACTCATAGTAGCAAATTGGAAGATGAACTTGTTGCGAAAAGAGTCTGAAAATTTTGCTCTTAAGTTAGTGGAGCTAATTAAGGATTATACTTCAAACGTTGATGTAGTATTAGTTCCTGCATATACTTTGCTCGACGTTGTCTATGACGTAATTCATAGAACCGATATTCAACTTGGGGCACAGGATGTATTTTGGAAGGACTCGGGCGCATTTACAGGAGAGGTTTCTCCGTATATGCTAAAGGATGTAGGTTGTGATTGGGTGATTATAGGTCATTCAGAGAGAAGGAATATATTGAAAGAAACTGACAGTATGATCCGAGAAAAGATTCATGCGTCATTGAAGGCAGGGCTAAAAGCAATTCTATGTGTTGGTGAAACAGAAGAAGAACGGGCAAAGGGAAAAACTGTAAAAACTGTCGAAGGTCAATTGGTCAGCGGTCTGAAGAATCAGGCCTTGGGCGATATTTCAAGTCTTGCAATAGCATATGAACCCGTGTGGGCTATTGGCACAGGAAATAATGCTACTCCAGAGGAAATTGGCTACGTTCATTCGGTAATTAGGGATTTATTGAAAGACATCTTAAAAGTATCTGCTGATAAGCTAAGAATCCTCTATGGTGGAAGTGTTACTCATGAAAATATAAGAGAGATTATCTTTACAGAAAACGTTGACGGGGCTCTGGTTGGTGGTGCCAGTCTTGATGCATATGCATTTTCAAATATAGTAAAGGTATCAGGAGATTAAAGTGACGTGGACATATTAATAACTCTTATTACGGTATTTCATATTGTCATCGCAATATTATTAGTAATAACTGTGCTCCTTCAACCTGGAAAAGGCGGAGATCTTGGTTCAATGTTTGGCGGAGGCATGTCTGACTCGATATTCGGTTCCAGTGGTGCTGTTCCATTCTTAACAAAGACAACCAGGGTTCTTGCTGTTCTATTTATTGTAACTTCTCTTTCTCTTGGATTTTTCTTAACGAGAGACTATAAATCTTCAGTCGTGAAAGATAAACCCTCTGCCCAGATTCACGACGAGTTTGACGAAGTACCAGTGGGAGCTGAAACCGGAACTCAGGATGTTTCATCAACAGGTCCCGAGGTGAAGGGGGAAAAATCATCATCCGCCGATGAAGCATCTGAAAATATTCCCAAGAAGGATTCTAAGAACTAAAATCTCTTTGTTTTAGTAATGTGGCAACGTAATACTTGAATGCTTTTGGGTAGTTGAGTATATTTAGTATTTATCCAAGGAGGTAATTGATATGGCCTATATCATTGCTGAGCCCTGCATCGGGGTAAAGGATAAATCCTGCGTCGAGGCTTGCCCTGTAGATTGCATATATGAAGGGGATGACCAGCTGTATATCCATCCGGAAGAATGTATTGATTGCGGTGCTTGCGTTGACCCGTGTCCGGTTGATGCGATATTTCACGAAGATGAACTTCCCGACAAGTGGAAAAGTTTTATTGAGAAGAATAAGAATTTCTTTGAAGGAAAAACTGACCTAGAACCGGCTCGTAAATAGCATATGGAATATCAAAGGTTGTTTAGCCACTTTTTTTTGATTCTTTAAGTATTAATTCAAAATCAGTTTAGATATCTTAAAAGGGGGTATGTAGATTAAGCATATCCCCTTTTTTGTATTAAATTGTGACTCACGATAATCAGATTGAAAGCACCAAATCCTCGGGTGATGAGATGCAGAGCCTAGACAAAGACATTGATGCAAAAAAGAAAAGGGTTAAGAAAATAATAGATGTTTTTAGAAAGCTGTATCCAAGTCCAAAATGTCACTTGAATTTCAACAGTCCATTTGAGCTTCTGATCGGATGCATACTCTCAGCTCAATGCACTGATGAAAGGGTAAATCAAGTGACCAGGGCGCTATTCAAAAAGTATAGAACCGCTAGGGATTATGCTAAAGCTAGCCCGCAAGAGTTAGAGAATGACATACGGACGACCGGATTCTTTAGAAACAAGGCAAGGTCGATTATAAACTGCACGAAAATCCTGGATGAAAAGTACTCAGGTGAAGTTCCTTTCGTTATGGAAAAACTCACGGAGCTTGATGGCGTTGGAAGGAAGACTGCGAATGTTGTTTTAGGCAACGCTTTTGGAAAGCCTGCTATAATCGTTGATACACATATCAGGAGGCTTGCTCGTAGGTTGGATCTCTCGAATAAAAAAGACCCCGATAGGATAGAATTCGATCTCAGGGATCTAGTACCTAGAGATCAATGGACCTATTTCTCACTGGCCCTTGGAGATCATGGTCGAACGATTTGTAAAGCGAGAAAACCAAATTGCGCGGAATGTAAAATTAGCCACTTGTGTCCTTCGGCTTGGACATTTGGTTAGATATTTATTTAAATTGTAGAGACGCAAAATTTTGCGACGATGAAGAGAAGATACAACGCTTACAGCAATTTTCTAAGAGAGAAATTTGGCTTCAGGGTCCATAAGGTTTCTGTAGATATGGGATTTACATGTCCAAATAGGGACGGCAGTGTTGCGCAAGGTGGCTGCGTATACTGTAACAACGATACCTTCGTTCCGCCTTATGCTCGCGCGCGATTCTCGATGCAGGAACAAATAGAAAATGGGATGAGATATTTGAAAAAGAGGTTTAAGGCTGAGAAATTCATAATCTATTTTCAGGCTTATACAAATACATATGACAGGATTGAGAAATTGGAAAAATTATACAGGGAATCACTCGGTTATGAAAATGTTGTGGGAATTGCGGTTGGAACAAGATCCGATTGCATTGATGAGGAAAAGATAGAATTATTCGAGGCTTTAGCTGATGACTGCTTCGTGTCAGTTGAGTATGGAATAGAATCTATATATGACAAAACCCTGCGTTTTATGAACAGAGGTCATGATTATCAATCTGTCATAGATGCAATAGAGCTTACGAGGGGAAGAGGAGTACATATTGGGGCACATATAATCCTGGGCATGCCCACGGAAACGGAAGAAGAAATGCTGTGTATGGCAGAAGAGGTATCAAAGTTGGGAATAGACTCATTGAAAATTCACAATCTCCATATAGTAAAAAATACTCCTCTTGCGGGGATTTATAAAGATTCACCTTTTCATCTATTTGGTTATCATGAATATATCGATTTTATCACTGGCTTCCTCGAACGTATTTCTCCTGACCTCGTAATTGAAAGATTATTTACCGACACACCTAGAGATCTCCTGATCGCCCCTGATTGGAAAAAGACCCATAACGAGATAATTCGTGGAATAGAGCGGGAGCTTGAAAGGAAGAATACTTATCAGGGCAGGTTATTTAATCAGAATTATAGGTTAAGGGAGAAAAGCCCCCATTCGTAGATAGATAATTTTTTCAATTGAAATTACTAAAGTTAAAACCTTTTCCGATATTGGTCGTATTACTTAATTAGGCTTAAGAAAACCAAAAAAACGAGAGTCTGTTGACAGATTTAGCCGAAAAGAAAGAGCCCACAGACGAAGAGGCAATGGCGAGGTTTCAAAATGGAGACGTAGGAGCTTTTGATTTTCTTCTCCACCAGCATAGTGCTGCGATTCTTAGATTTATAATGAATATGGTGACAGTTAATAAATCGAATGCTGAAGATTTATTACAAGAAATATTCATGAAGGTCATAGAAAATAGAGAGAAATACGATTCAAATAGGAAATTTACTACTTGGCTTTATACCATGGCTAGGAACCGCTGTATAGATTATCTCAAGGCAGAAAAACATAGACGCTACAGCTCCCTGGATGCTCCCCTCAATAGTGAGACTAGCGATGGTCCAGTTAAATTGGAGATTGTTAGAAGCAAGGAGAAAAATCAGGAAGAAAAAATGATGAATAAGGAGATACGGGCACTACTCAACACTGGAGTCGAGAATTTAAAAGAAGAGTTTAGGGAGGTCTTTTTGCTAAGGGAAATCGAGAGTCTTTCTCTTAAAGAGATTGCTGACATTACAAATGTCCCAATCGGTACTGTAAAAAGTCGCCTTAGTTATGCTTATTTGAATCTCAGGGAGATTTTTATTCAGGCCGGTTATTTTGAGGAGGGGCAAATTGCTAAAGGGGTGTAGAAGGCAATTATGAATTGTGAGAAATTTGAAGAGCTTTTAATCGATTTCATAGAGGGCGAAATTGAGCCTTCTGATATCGAATTGGTCAAAAAGCATCTTGCTGCATGTCAAAACTGTTCTAAAAAGGTTGATGAATTTAAGGAGATTAGAAAGGTAATTAATGGAGACACCCATCCAGAGCCATCTCCGGAGATTTTGGCGAGATTATCAAGGATCGCTAGAGAAGAGTTAGAAAAAGATAATGTTCCCTTCTGGAGGAAGTGGTTTTATTCTCCAATTTTAGTTCCAGTTCTTAGTACTGGTTTGGCACTGTTTATATGGATTTCCAATGGCCAAAAAGATGTGGAGTATGGTCCCGATGACGCAATATACTCAACGAAGGTTATGGCTAAAAAGATGCCTATGGCACAAGAGCCGAATTTCCCAGGCGTTCGGGAAGAAGCTGTATCAAATTTAGAATCTAATCAAGGTCCATTATTGTCTGAAGAACCAGTCTCTGCGCCTCCTCTCGCTTCCGGAAAGAAAAGCAGAATCGAAGAAGGAACAACAGCAAGATCTGGCGAGCCTGCTCCTGCCAAAGAAATGATTGCCGGAAGGGGCGTCAAAGAAGATCATGAATATTCCCGGCACAGAGATGAGTTTTCTGACAAGTTGGAAGCTAAAGCAATTGAAGAACGAGCTTCAGAACCGAAAATTGAAGCTGAAGAGGAGGCTTTTGAAGTTGGATCACTGGCGAAAGGAAGATCTGGTGAAACAGAAGTGCAGGGGTTTCAAGAAGTTAAGCAAAGATCCAATATACCAACATCATATACATATACTGAAACAACCTATAAAGATAAATTGGATTTAGGGCTCAAGCAGCAAAAAGAAGGGAACTGTGAGGCATCTATAAAGACGAATGAAGAGCTTCTTAATCTAACACCACCTCCAACGGACCCAGTAAAGGGGAAAGCTTACCTTTCCTTAGGCGAGTGTTATGAGCAAATGGGAGAGTGGGAGAAAGCTGTAAGTAACTATAAAAATCTCGAGGAGATATCTCCGGAGCAGACTGCTTTTGCCGTAGAGAAAATCGAATACATCAGAAGGCAAACGAGGCTTTTAAAGCAGTAGCAACGGAAGATGCTGAACAATCCAAGCGCAATCGAGCACGTTATAAAAGTAATCGACCATGGATTGACACTGATGTGGGCGGATGGAAAAAAATTTTTCATGCCGAATAGGATGAGACTTTTTTAACTTGATAATTCCCTGTAGCGTTCTACAGGGTTTCTACTGTCATTGGGAATGATAATGAAGAAAGCTGCTGCTAGTATTCGAGGATTGCTTTGGTCATTTCATTCCCTCGCAACGAGGTGTGTTTTGTCATCGCCGTAAAAGCCAGATATTTCGATCATCAAATCTTTAAAAGTATATTCTTCATATCTTACTCTTCTTTTTAACTTCTTTGTCTTGATACAAAGAAGCAAAAATCAAGGCTACCCAAAAATTCACTAAAAATCATGAACTCCGCCTAAAAAATTTAATTCGACCACAACCCGCAAATTTTTCTTAACGTCTTCGTTCCTGATTTTCTTAACGCAATTTTTGGAATGCCGTTTAAATCCTTTTCACTCCGAAAAGGACCACTGAATGCCAATCTATCCATGAAATTGTTCGAATTTTTCCTCGAATTATCTAATATCTACAGCAATGACCGCAAGGACTTTCTTTAAATTTGAAGATACCCTGCTGCTGGCTGCGCGGAGCTTGATCGATTTGACATAGTTCAATATGCGGCTAGAAACCGCTCCTACTTTTTGCCTTATCCTAAAAAGTAAATCATCAATATTTTTATTTAAAATCCCTCAGTAGTGTTCATTTGTGACAATCTGTGGCTGAAAGAATTTTTTCCTTTTAAAACCTTTCTTAAATTCATTCGTATTAATCCATAAAATCCAAAAAAAGAGGAAATGGAAATGGGATTAAAAAATCGGATGGGTTTTCTCATCAAATCACAGTTCAATCACTTGGTAACAAGATCTGAAGACCCGGAGAAAGTCATTAATCAGGTGGTAGAAGAGATTGATGATGGGCTGGACAGCGCAAGATCAAGACTCTCAGCACTTAAATTCAGAGTGGAAGAAGATCAACGTCTGCTCGAGAGAATCGGGGAGCAAATTTCCTATTGGCAGGGAAAGGCAGAAGGATTTATCGAAGATAATATGGAAGAAAATGCAAAAGAGGCGGTGAGGATGAGAAGAATCCTGGAAGATCAAGAGAGGGGTATAAAGATCAGGCATGTGGAAGATGAAGAGAGGCTTAAAGAAATGGGTATTGCGCTTAAAGAGCTCGAAAGCAGGGCACAGGCGGTAAGGGCCAAAAGAAATATCCTTATTAAAAAAATGAGACTGGGTAAAGGTGAAACAAACGAGGGAAGGGAAAAAAGGGATATAACTTTCGGTATCGAATTTAAAGAACCCTTCAGTATTTTCCACAAGATGGAAGAAAGGATAGAAGGGGAGGAAGGGTTCGATTATTTATTCCGTGATAAGCAAAGGGAGATGTGCGAAAAGGAAGAGAATCTCATCAATGAGGAAATTGTAAGAATTAAAAGAAAAATAAAAAAGGAGGGAGGAAAATGATACGTGAAAGAAAATCATTATTATTATTTTTTTTAGGGACGTTTGCTCTTCTGGTCGGGGGTAGGTACATAGGCGCATTTCCAAAAATTTCTCAACCATTAAATTCGACCACAGATAGTGTCATATGGAACGTCGGATTGAACCGCCCATTTTTACATAGGGGTTCGAATAGTGAGGTTTTGCTAAACTTAAAAATAAAGGGGCAGGAATTTAGTTCCCACGAAAGGGCTCCTGTAAATCTTGTTCTTGTTATTGATAGAAGTGGTTCGATGAGTGATAGTGGAAAGCTGGAGTATGCTAAAGACGCAGCAAAAACTATAATTTCAGGACTGGCAAGCGAAGATCGACTATCAGTTGTTGCATATTCTACTGGGGTTCAGTTGTTATATCCTATTCAGTATTTAAGGGATAAAGAAAGAGCTATATTAGTAGTTGATTCGCTGTATCCCACTAATTCGACAAACCTATCTGGGGGATTGATTATGGGGATTGATCAGTTAACGTCGATTGAGGGTAGCGATAACATTAACCGGGTAATTTTACTCTCAGATGGATTGGCGAATGTTGGTATAACAAACGTAGACGAACTCAGTCGCGTCGCCAGTCAGGCGGCTGAAAGGGGGATCCATGTAACTACTATGGGACTTGGATTACACTATGATGAAAACCTCATGATGAACCTCGCTGAATACGGTGCGGGAAACTACTACTTTATTGAGTCTCCAACACAGCTAGCAGGCATTTTCAAAAAGGAATTCGGTCAAATGCTTGCAACCGTAGCAAAGGATTCCGTGGTAAATCTTTCTCTTTCCCCTGAGGTTGAGCTTAAAGAAATTTTTGGATACACACACACAACAAAAGATTGTTTTATTCAGATCAATTTGGGCGATCTGCACAGCGGACAGGAAAGAAACATCTTGATTAAATTGAATGCACCAACTGGTAGTATAGGAAAACATCAGCTTGTTAACGCTTCATTAGAGTTCACCGACATATTGAACAATAACCGAAATGTTAAATTAGAAAAGGAACTTGCCTATCAAGTAACAGAGGATAAAAGTAAGGTAAGGGCTAACGAGGATAAAAAGATTTCTGCCAGAGGTGTATCAGTAAATGCAGCGTATGACCTCTACCGGGCTGTCACTGAGTACGAAAAGGGAAATAGGAGAGATGCGCTAAGTAAAGTGAAAAGAGCATTAAATAGTGTTGTTGAAATTAATAATTCTCCTCAAAAGAGTGATGATACAATTAAGCAGGAAGATGTGCTTCGAGGTCTAATGGAAGATTTAGCAGAAGAAGCTCCTGCTCCAGGGTCAGCTTCAGGAAAGAAGATAATAAAGGAATACAAGGCAGAAGCAAGGGAGCAGCAAAAATAGTGTTGTCAGTTATCCGAAATGTAGAGTGGTTTTTTTGATTGTCATGGTGAAAATTTCATGGTTTCTTGGGATAGGCGAGGTTTTCCAACCCCGCTTTTCCTTATACCAGAATTTAGTCTAGAAAATACGGGACTGGAAAGTCCCGTCTTTCCATAGTGAGATGCGGTGAATAGATCAATTCGAAAAATGTACTGGGACAAGGGTAAACATTCATTAACTAGCCACCTATGGATCATAATTATTTGTTAATAGTCAGTTAAACGTAACACAATTTATGAAAAATATATTTAAATCTTTCATGGTTCCAACGATCATGGGTGGATTGTGGGGAATTATTCTTTATCTTTTTTATTCGCTAATTTTATCTAATGTTCCTTTTTCTTCTTCTCTTTTCTTTCCAGGTCTTTTTGGGGGTATTGCTGGAATTTTTTCGATTAGTGTCAGTACTGGGATTTCTATCGAAAGAGCTGTAATCGTTGGATTGTTGGCAGGGTTTATCTATAATCTACTTTCTCCGATTTTTCCTTTACTTGCATCAATTTTAGTTGGAGCCTGTATAGGAGCAGGTTTAGGAAGGGATTCAGGAAAAATTTTTAACTTTTTATATAGATTTATAAGAGTGGTGAAGGGGGTTTTACTGTTCCCGATATTTATTTTTTCTGGGAATTTAGTCTCACAGTTTGTTTTCAGTATTTTTAATTCTAGTTTTATTGTTTGGTTTATTTGGGGATTTTTACTTTTTTTTGCAATCTACGTAACTTGTGCTCCATTTTCAGATAGTTGTAGATCAGAGGGAGATCGAGATACTTATCTTATGTTAGATGAGTTTAAAAGGGAAACTAGGGAGGTACTGCAGGGAATAGGTCGGTTGTGAAATATCTATTTATAAGGAAAAATGCTATTGATATTACTCATTTTTTTAAAATGTTGTAAAATTAGAGCTAAAAGGAGAAAAATTTATGAGAAAATTGTTTGTGTTATTAATAGCTTTGATAATAGCTTATTTTGCCTCATCTGCTAAACAAAGTCTATCCCAGGAGGGTTATGACCCTCAGACGGGTACAACTGCAGGAGAAAGGGAGAGAATTAAAATAGAGGTACAAGAAATTATAAAGGAAGGAATCCCTGAGATAAAACAAAATCCACAAAGGTTATATTGTGCGACATTATGGAACGTTTATTATGAAAGAGAAGGTTTTGAAATGAAGGTCTTGACGCGAGGAAGGCATAATGAAGTCGTAGTATTTAGGTGTCCTGAATGCAGCTTGGAGAAAGAATATGTGGATCCGTTTTTACTTACGGAGTATCAAGGAAAAACCGGAATGGATAGAATAAAAGAATGCGGGTTTTTAGTAGCGATCTTTAAAGGGGGGAGAGGAATACAGGAGATCATTAAACAAGTTCAGTGAGTTCGGGGATAGATAATATTAAATCTTGTTTTTTCTTTGCACAAGGAAAATTTCAACGGACGAGGAAATGGTTCGAGGGTAGGTCTCAAGACCTTGCTGACACATAATTAATACAGATCACCCGACATTGCAGAATTCATTTTTTTAATTCTCTGCGTCTACACTATCGTGTCAACACTATAAAGATAATGAAAAATAAACCAAATGAATGAGCTTTTCGGTTAATCTGATTAGACTTTTTAGGTTTTGACCCATAACTTATAACATTAATGCGTTGTAAAATAGTGTGACTTTTTTCTTACATCATGACTCAATTATGGCCGGAAAAGAATGATCATTCATAGGAATTAATTCATCGTTGGTTTGACCGTAACTCTTTATTAACAGGGAGGGCATTCCATTGAGTAAATCAGTAACATTTCCTTTCGGTTGGATCAGAGGCATGGACGATGAGAATTGGCAGCTTTTGTGGAATCCTGAGACTGGTATTTTTTTTGCCAAAGGGGCAATTTCAAAAAGGGAAATCAGTTTAGGGGAGTCATCTAACTGGGTTGATGCAAAAGCCTTGGCCGATAAGGTTCAAAATGAAGCACAGATATATAGTCAAATTTTGATCAATGAAACGCCCTAGATTTATTTTAATCTATCCATTGCACTTTTTCAATTATACGATATTCAAGCTGATGATAATTCTGTATCGAAAGTTACCAGTGACGGCAGGCTTAGAGCCTGGTTTATTCTCCAGTATAGCATTTTTAACTTTATATCAGCCATTTAAAGAAGTATTCAAGATTTCATAAGTCTTTCTGATTTGATATACGTTTCTTTCGTATTTTTTGGCTGTTCTGGAATAAATTATTTCAGGATCATTATATGAAATTCATGGAGCAAGAACTAATCTCAATCCCTTATAACGGGAGTAAAATAGATGCCCTGATTTACCGCAGCATAGTTGAAAAGGAGGAATCCGAAAGAGAGCCAATAGTTATTCACGTCCATGGCTTCTTGGGCAATTTTCTAGATGGGAGCCAGCGCTTCTTACCTCCGATCCTTGCTAGGGCTGGTTTTTCTTCAATAGCTATCAATACAAGAATGGCGAATTTTGGCCTATTTTTTGGTTATGGACTGCTTGATGATACCATACCCCAAATAGACCGAGTTGTAATATTTCTAAAAGAACTTGGCTACAGCAAAATTATTTTATCAGGATATAGTCTCGGGACAAGCATTGTTCTTAGATACGCTTCTATAAGAAATGATCCGTCAATATACCCCTCTTTAAAAGGTGTTGTTTCACTTGCAACTCCTTATTCTATGCCCGATTCAATTCGTCGTCGTTGGGATAGATTGGGCAGTAAACCTTCATATGAACAAGTGTATGAAGAGGCTAAAGAGATACTTAAGCCTGATCCATATCATTCGACTGAGGATCGTACTATTTTGATATATCGGGCGAGGGGAGATTCGTATAGGCCCGAACATACAGAAATTTATACTTACAAAACTTGGTGGTTTCTCGCTGGACCAGAGGCTGAAACTGCTAAAGCTTATAAAAAGATGGAAAGGATAAAGATCCCCATACTTCTAATTCAAGGTTGGTATGATGATATAGTTAATCCGCAAGAATGCTATGATTTGGCTCGTGTTGCCCTGAATGCAGGAAACGAGGATGTCTCCGCCTTATACGTAAACGCTGGTCACACTTTTGAGGGAAAAGAAGAGGAGTTGGGGGATATTATTATTAGATGGCTCAATAGAAGATTCAGAAATATTTAAGCTCGACTATTATCAGTACATGATATGATTGATAGACGACGGAGTTTAATTAATTTTCATGCCCGTGACGGATTCCTTATTCATTCGCTATTAATTACTGATCGATTTGAAAATGAAGAAGATCTATATGAAACACCGATGGTTATACAGGTCCATGGTGTCCTAGGAAACTTTCTAGCCCGTGGGACTCCACGGCTCCTTCCTCCGGCGCTGCTCGAACGGGGCTACAGTTCTTTTGTTATCAATACGCGCATGGCATTCCTGGGGCAGATAATGGGAGAAGGGATTTTCGATGATGCAATTTATGACATAGAAGCCTCGATTGATTATCTTACAAAAGAAGGCTATCGAAATATCTTTATCTTGGGATATAGCTTGGGAGCAAACTTAGTGGCATATTTTGCTTCAGAAAGACTTGATCCTAATGTGAAGGGTTTAATCCTGGAGGGATGTGCTTACTCGCTACCCGATTCTCAGAAGAAACGACTTAAGAAATGGAATAGTATTCCTTCGTATGAAGAGGTGTATAAGAGAGCAAAGAAGATTTTAAAACCCGATCCCTATCATGCGAATAATGATCAGATTTTCGTTATATATCGGGCATGGGCGCCATCATTTAATCCCCTGGATGCGGAATTGTTTACATACAGAACATGGTGGTTCATGAGAGGACCGGAGGCTTCTCATGCGAAGACATGTGATTTAATAAAGACTATAAAGGTTCCTGTACTTTTTATACAGGGCTCAAACGATGATATCGTTGAAGAATGGGAGTCTAAGGAATTGGCACGTGAGGTTTATGAATCAGGTAATAAAAATGTTACATTAAGATATATATCAAATGCCAAACATGATTGTATGGAGAATCCGGAGGAGGCTATAGAAACGATCGTCGAGTGGATAGCACGATTGGAAAATGAACCTCTATCGGCTTCCAAAGTTAAACGTTGAAGTTTTATTTGCTTTTATTTACCTTGGGAAATGAATTACCGGGAGGGAAATATTATGTTTTATTTCGTATATTTTGACCCGAAGGAAGGTGTGACAAGAGACAATATAGTGAAGGCCTATAGTAAGTATGCTGAATACTTTAGGAATAAAGTACCTCAATTTAGTTACATAGGACTTTACGGACGAAATGCACTACTTGGATCAAGGCCACACTATGTGGCAATTTGGGAATTTTCAAATTACTCAGATCTCGATGAATGGAACAGGGTCTTTGGAAGCGATAAAAAGGGGCAGAAGCTGGCAAGGGAATTACGTAATTTGACCATTGACTGGGAAGCAAAGATTATGTCTAAGGTAGCATAAAATTAGCTTATATTTTTGTTTCATTGTTTGTTAGGCAATCATTGTAATCGGAGATAGATTCTGGGCTTGAATTGCATATGCGTATAGTTATATCAGCCTTAGTTATCCTATTCCTCTTAACCTCGTTTAGTAAATCTGAAGTACTATCAGATAAAAATCCAATGGTTATGCATCCAGAGTGGTATATTAAGATTTTGGATTGGTCTTTTTATGTAGCTTGGGGCGGAGTGGCAATCATTCACAATGTGGCGATAGAAAATACCAGTAGCGTTGGATACAAAGATATAAAAGTAAGAGTAAATTATTATTCTACAACAGGCTCGAATTATGGTTTGCAAGTTGGGCAGGAGATTGGATTTTTACCAGTTACATTGCCGCCTAAAAGCAAAAACATTTATCTCAAAGATGGATCGGTATTGGGACTTGGCTCCACAAATTTAAGAGCCGGAGGTATCGAGGTTCTAAGTGCGGTTCCTTTAATTCAGTAAAACCAAATGTTCAGAGTAAAGGTTTGATACTCGTGTAAATAGCAAAAAGCGGTATCTCTTAAGGTCAAAAAAAGGAGGGGTCAGCATAGATACTTCAAATTATGTAAAAAATCGAAGACTTCAAAAATGGATTCGGGAAATGGTTGCCCTATGCCAACCGGGCAAAGTTTACTGGTGCGACGGTTCAAATCAGGAGTATGATGCTATGTTCAATTTGATGGTAAAGTCAGGGACGGCCATCAGGCTGAATGAAGAGAAAAGACCCAACAGTTACCTGGTACGGTCTGACCCAAATGATGTGGCTCGCGTAGAAGGCCGAACGTTTATTTGCAGTAAGAGCAAAAGTGATGCGGGTCCTACAAACAACTGGATCGATCCGAGAGAGATGAAAAAAACTCTGCTCGATCTTTTTGACGGTTCCATGCAGGGTCGAACAATGTATGTCATTCCTTTCAGTATGGGGCCTTTGGGCTCGCACATTGCCCGTATCGGCGTGCAGATTAGTGATTCACCTTATGTCGTTGCTAACATGCGTATCATGACGCGGATGGGAAAACCAGTACTCGATATACTTGCGGATGAAGAATTTGTACCATGTATCCACTCTGTTGGCATGCCGCTAAACAATGGTCAGAAAGACGTGCCCTGGCCATGCAACACGACAAAGTATATCGTGCATTTCCCCGAAGAACGCTCTATCTGGTCGTACGGGAGCGGTTATGGTGGAAATGCACTTTTAGGCAAGAAATGTCTTGCACTGAGAATAGCCTCTATTCTTGGCAGAGACGAGGGTTGGTTAGCGGAGCACATGCTCATTGTGGGAGTAGAATCTCCTAATGGAGATAAGACATATGTGACGGCTGCATTTCCCAGTGCGTGTGGCAAGACCAACTTTGCCATGCTAATTCCTCCTCCGGCATTTGAGGGTTGGAAAGTGACCACTGTGGGGGATGACATAGCATGGATAAAGCCAGGCGGTGATGGATATCTCTATGCGATAAATCCAGAGTTTGGATACTTTGGAGTAGCCCCCGGCACTTCCGAAAAATCAAATCCGAATGCTATGGCCGCTCTTAGCCGAAATTCGATCTTTACAAACGTTGCGCTGACTGATGAAGGCGACGTCTGGTGGGAAGATATGACCGATAATCCTCCAGACCATCTTATCGATTGGACAGGACAGGATTGGACACCTGGTTGTGGAAGACCGGCAGCTCATCCGAATGCTCGCTTCACCGCACCTGCAAGCCAAAATCCCGCCATTGATCCCGATTGGGAAAATCCGAATGGAGTTCAAATAAAAGCAATTATCTTTGGTGGTCGGAGAAGCGGAGTTGTTCCTCTAATATATCAGTCATCCAATTGGAATTACGGGGTTTACCTGGCGGCCACGATGGGTTCCGAGACAACCGCCGCCGCTGTAGGAGCAGTTGGAGAAATTCGACGTGATCCCTTTGCGATGTTGCCCTTCTGTGGTTATCACATGGGTGATTATTTTAACTATTGGTTGGATTTTGGAAGGAAGATTTCTAATCCACCGCGTATTTTCGGAGTTAACTGGTTCCGCAAGGATGACGATGGTAATTTCCTCTGGCCGGGGTTCGGAGAAAATATGCGAGTATTGAAATGGGTTGTAGGCCGCGCCAATGGTCGTGCTCACGGCGTTGAAAATCCTATTGGGCGGGTTCCTCGGTACGAAGATATCGACTGGCGAGGATTGAAAAACTTCAGTCGCAAGAAATTCCAGGAATTAATGGCGGTGGATCGTGATGAATGGAACGAGGAGATTCTTTCTCACGAGGAGCTATTTATTAAGTTATACGATAAGTTGCCGAAGGAACTTATCTTCATCCGGGAATTGATACTATCAAGTCTTTGGCGGTCTCCGGAAAGCTGGGAAGTAGTTTCTGAATGATCGGCGTTGCAAATGAACAAGCGCCAAGTCAGAGACAAATACAAAATCCTCAATTTCGGATATCAGCGGTTGTTAATTGGAGTTTGGTAATTGTTATTTGCATTACTATGGCTCAAAATCAATTTGCTAATCCTCTTACCCCTTAAACGAATCTGTATGATGTAACGTAAGAAATGAGTCTACATAATCTTCTCGTACC
>DASWID010000086.1 GCA_036397855.1 Thermodesulfobacteriota bacterium
TGCGCACAGCCTTTCTTATCTCAACATGTTCCTCAGTGAGTAAAGGCATTGCATTATCCTCCGAAAATTATGTATGTAATCTTATGCGGGGGTTTTAGAAACCACCTAAGTTTACTCAATAATGTGTGTTGCGCAATAAAGAGAGTGGCCAGACATGATCGTACTTTCCGGCGAGGCCGGAAAGCAATGCATTTCCATGTGCAATGAAATTAAGAAATCCGATCACACTGAGCAGAGTCGAAGTGTGAAAAAAATGAATATTATCCTAAGACAGATCGTACCGTCCACAGATTTTACCAACGACTTGTGGTTTTAGCAGTCTATTGGACAAATAGTCCCAATAATTGCACCCTTAAATCGTGACGGAACCCCTGCAAAAGTCTAAAAGTAAGTCCCAAACCGGATATGAATCAGGTGTCGTCGGCCGTGCCTTTTAGAGACTAAGCGGCGTCATACTTAACCGTTTAATTGAGTATCAACTATTTAGATAATTTAATTCACCTGATTAAAATAGTATATAATGTTGAAAAGTTATCGTATTCGAATGGTTGTCCAATATAAGATTAACGAATTGGATGAAAATGAAGGAGGAGGAGATGAAAGTCAATAAAATTAAGGGCTTAGTGCCTGTCTTAAAATTTCTTTTTGTTTTACTATGTGTAGCTGTGTTTGTTATAGCGGTTAACGCTGAAGCTTTTGCAGGTGATATAAATGGCGCAGATTTTTTAAAAAGCGAAGCGGGTTACATTGGCCAAGAAAACACCGATCCTGTTCTGGATGAACGCGGTATTATAGAAGATAGCAAGAAAAACAATCTTTTATCCGACGGGCCTTTTCAATATGAAATATCTCAAAATGATAAGGGAGAAGAATCTGCTGACAACGTAAACGAAAAAGAGGATGGGGTTAAGGAACAAAGCGGTGACAAGGGAAATGGCTCTGGTGTGGTTTTTGAGCCTATACAGTATTGTCAGGGACGGTTTAAAAGGTTAGGGGGTACCGGCGTGGAGATCATTACAATCAGGTGTCCGAAAGTGGATGATAGTTGTAACTGCGAAGGTGAGAAGAAAAGCCCGACAAAGTGGGTTGAATGCGGTGGTGTGAGAAAAGACTCTACGATCGGGTCAGACCTTTTGAGCTGTGAATCTAAAATAGTCGGATCGGGCGCGGCTGCGAACTCAGAATAGGAGAATTTTAGATTCGAAGAGGGTACTTGCCGAGTTGTGTCTTAAATTTTTAGAAAAGGTGTAAAACCAAAACATTGGGTAGATTAATTTAGTGGATTATCTTGATGTAGCACGAAGAGCAGCACTTGAAGCTGGTGATTTGCTTAAACGGTATTTGGGAAAGGTCGAAGAGGTTGAGTACAAGGCGAAGAACAGCCTTGTGACCGAGGCTGACAGGATTGCGGAAAACCTTATAATAAAAACTATTAAACAAAGATACCCGGCTCATGGAATCCTTGCGGAGGAGTCTGGGATCGAAAGGCAAGGGTCAAACTATCTTTGGATAATTGATCCGCTGGATGGAACGACAAACTTCACACATACCTATCCCTTCTTTTCAGTCTCAATAGCGCTGGAAATAGACGGCGAGGTAAAAATTGGACTGATATATGATCCGATAAAGGATGAGATGTTCATCGGAGAGCGCGGGGAGGGTGCGTTGATGAATGATAAGAAAATAGTTGTTTCTGATGCATTGAAGGTGGAAGTGAGTAATCTATGTACCGGGTTTATACACACAGCGGACTGGATGGTTGAGGAGAATTTGAGGCATTTTGGGAATTTCATAAGGAGGGCCAGGGCGGTCAGGAGAGACGGCTCTGCCGCACTTGATCTCTGTTATGTGGCCTGTGGAAGGTATGATGGCTTCTGGGAGCTCGGGTTAAACCCGTGGGATACCGCCGCAGGGTATCTTATTGTAGAAGAAGCAGGGGGTAGGGTGACAAAATTCGGAGGAGAAGAGTACAACATAAATGATCAAGAGATCATAGCGAGTAACGGTAAAATTCATGATGAGATGATGAATGTGCTTACATTGGGAAGGAGTAATAATTCCAGGGAATCGACCGTTAAGGATTGATTCACTCACAATTCTAGTAATTTTGATTGACATCTTTTACATCCCATTTTTGTTCGATCCTGATTGATCCATAGATTATTTTGTGTTTTCTATGAATCTTACTCTTCATAAGAAAATCTCTTTCGAATGAAAAGGGTATAAGATTTGTAACTTTAGGTTTATAATTAAATCGATTATCTGAAGGGGGCAAGAAAATGAATAATTGGACAATAAAGGACTGGATTCCGTTGGTGAATAAACTTGTCTGGCCAATATTTATAGTACTACTCTTACTGGTATTTCAATCACAGGTGAGGGAGATTTATGAGGTTCTTTTGGATGCTATGAAGGCGGGGAGGAGTATTAAAGTGGGGGGATTTTTAGAATTGGGAGAATTGGCAAAGGATACCCAGATAAGTGAATTGTCTTTTGATAATATCTCAATTGAGGCAGTTGGCGGATCTGAAGGGGTTGTTAGGAAAGGATCTGTTTCGTATCTCGAAAAGTTACAAGAGGAACTTCGTCTGAATCCATCAAGGAAGATTGATACCTTACTGATAACCGATGATATTTCTTACTCTACCGATTTAATCAGGAAATATATCGGCACCCTTGGCCTTCGTTTCGTCGTATTTCAAAAAAGGGATATGTTTGACGGCTGGATAAACTCTACCACATTTGTTGCTCAAATATCAGGAAATGAAGGGATGATGTCCTATGTCAATTTGAGGAATTCAATAATAGGTATTAGGACTGAAAGTGTTAGATCAAACGCAACTGCCAAAGAGGTTTTACAATTAATGCAGGAACTGCATGTCGATTCAGTTCCTGTTCTTGATACAAACGACAGATGGCTATTTTTCGCAAATCGCGAAGAAATTCTTGCCCGGCTCATGACGTCCATTCTAATCGATTGACATACGAGGACTGATGCGAGCGCTTTTTCATCGACTGAGGGGAGGAATATTAAAGAAAGAGAGTGAAACTATTTTCTACTTTTGAAGTTCACAGATGTAGGTCATCTTTTGAATGATACATGAGGGTTGTGAATGACATTTGAGCTGGCTAAGGGTTCGACTGGTGGTCAGTTTGGCGTAAGATGCAAGTGCATGAGGGTTGACCCTTCGAAGATTTTATGCACAATGTATAATATATAGATCCATGCCTGAAAGAGGTGAAATGTATGAAAGGTCTTAGATATCTGATAATAGCATTTCTTACCGCATTGACGTTTACTGTGGGTGCTAATCCCGGTATGGCTCGTAAGTCTGGACATGGCGGCGGTTATAGGGGTGGACATGGAGGCTATCAGGGAGGCCATAGAGGTGGGCATAATGGTTATTATGGTTATCGTGGCGGACATCATGGACATCGCTATAATCATGGCTATGGCTACGGCTACGGTTATTACAGACCCTATTATAACTCCTTTGCATATTATTGGCCGTACCTAATCCCACCTTTAGTGTATGGTACACTCTTATATTATCAGTATTCGAGGCCTGTTTATTATCCGACATATCCAAACCCAGTAAATCAGCAGGTTATTATATCCCCACAGGCACAGGCTCCGGCAGAAACACCCCAGACCCAAGGGGTTCCGCAGGGGCAATCAGGCACTTATCAGATAATAGTTAAAGACAGGTATGGGAACCCACAGACGATAAATGTTCCTAGAGGAAAGACAGCTACAATAAGTGAAGGGGAAAACGGAGAGCTGCAGATCAATTTTGAAGAACAGCCGAGCTCACAGCAGGCAATACCACCGGGTGATGCTATCGCAGATAACTATCAGAGTGATTCACCAGACTATGGGGCAGGCATACCCTTGAAGCAGACCGATGCGTTTGGCATGGGATGGTAGTTGAAGTGGGCGAACCATGTTCCTTAAGTGAAAAATAGGTGTTATTTCCCTTTTGTCATTCCCTAAGAAGCGGGGTCAGGCGTGAATAATTGAATTATTTTCTATTCTTCAGATCAACTATGATTGTATTAATTATATTTTCAGCCCCTTAGATTCCTTAAGCCTTTCGTTTACGGGCACAGGTGATTGAAATCTTCGCCTTTTTTAAGAATTAAGCTACCAGCGTGTTCTGTCAGCATCACATGGTAAAGCCCACCCGCTATATGGAGACCTGGTTTTCCTCCCATCCTGACAAAGATAGGCTTATTTCGAAAATAATTCTAAAAACTGTATGCTTCCTTCAATTTTCAACTTACACATTTCACATGGATTATGGATAGTCTATAAATTGTCATATGCATGAAGTTCTGACAACAATTTCTCTCCTTAACTTAAATTTCAATGCATATTTATTTAAAAATTTATTGGCATGCTAATTGCCATCATTATGAATAACATTGAGTATCTTAGCTCAAAATAAATTTAGGGAGGATTTAAATGTTACTCAAAATAAAATTAAGTTTGTTCTCATTGCTGCTTTGTATCATAACTCTTATCGCTGCTTGTGATGGAGGGGACGACCAGCATAGGGATAATGGAGCTACGCCAGGAAGACAAACAAGAGAAGTTACCGGGGTTGTAGGTGAGGGAACAGCAAAGCATTTTTCTCCAGGAGGTAATAAAACAGCTATTTTGGCTATGAATGTTTATGACCTTATTTCGCCTTACAGCGCATATGCTACCGGGCAAGCTGGAACATTCATCGTAAGCGCATTGGGGAGAAATGGCTCTATCCGTGAAAGTGATACTGACCCTGTAACCGGAGGGTTTACTCTTAATCTTCCAGTGGATGATTGTTATACAATGAGTTTCACAGCTCATACCGGTCCTGGAATGATGGATGAATTTTGGGATTTTATCGTATTTCAGTGTGGTCCGGAGCATATAGGAGAGTTTGACGATCAGTTTTGCCTGACTACCGGGAATAATCCTGTCGACTTGGGAGTGATCACATTACATTCAGACCATAGCTTTGCCATGCCCATGCATAACCCACTTGAAGAAGTGGACACGAATGGGGACGGAACTATGGATTTCCATGATCCCGATTATATATGTGGTAACGTTGGAGACGCCGACCACGATGGATATTATGATGACGACTCTGATAACGATGGTTTTCACGACGATGACATGGACCATGATGGATTTCATGATGATGACATGAACCATGATGGCTTTCACGATGGAATGGAACCGGATCACGGTATGGGACCTGGGGGAGGCATGATGCATCGCTAACATTACGGAACTTTATTACACAATAACACACAATAACACCGATCAGCAGTTTAGAGGTCTCAAAGTTAACGAGGAATGATGGGGTCGTATCTCAACATTTAATATTTATGCTAATATCTCATTCTCCAAGTCCTGAATCATTCTTCTGATTTTTTTATCCTTCTTGAGTTCTTCACTAAATCTCTTACAGCTCTGCGCCACAGCGGCATAATCCATACCATATATCTTTCCTATTTCACTCAACCGTAAGTCAGTGTGCTTCTTTATCAAATACATAGATATTTTCCTGTACACATTTCCCCTCTTCTTATCTACTATGTCATTTTTTCTTATTCCATATCTCTTTTGTATTAATCCTATTATCTCTTCTGCATTTTTCGTCCCACTTGGCCTTGTTGCTATTATTTCTCTTTTTCTCCCAATCTTTTTTATTCTATCTACAATCTCGTTTATATATCTCCCAGTTCCCAGTGCTATACCCCTATAAGATTCCGCCAATGGATCCTTTGTTCCGATATTCTCCTTTACGTAACTCCTGTATCTCTTCCTTGCTTCTTTTGTATCTTCAGCAAACTGACTCAATATGAATTCTTTGTCTAATCTCTCGGGAATTTTCCCTCTATCACTCACATAATCCAGATAACTACTCCATCTGTATTGCTTCAAATTCTTTACCATTCCTGCCCTAAGGGGATTTAGATGTATATATGCACTGAGCTTCAACCCATAATTGTTCTGTTCTACCAGTATTGATTTATATCTACCCTGTAGCACCGAGCCCACTATGTTGTGTTCTGCCTTAATCCAGTTCGTATACGAGGTATTCAAATAATGCATTCCTTCTGATATGTTTGCATCTGGGGTTTTTATAAACAAATGGTAGTGATTGTCCATTAGGCAGTAGGCATAACAGATAAAATGGTATTTATTAAGTGTTTCGTTAAGTTTCTCTATAAATACTTTTTTATCATTATCTGAATAAAATATGTTTTCTCTTCTATTGCCTCGGGATGTAATATGATAACATGCACCTTCAAATGCCAGTCTCAAAGCCCTTGCCATGAGATGATATTAAAATCAAAACAATTATTTGTCAATTGTTGAGATACGACCCCACGCAGTCTACAATCACGAGCCCTTCAATACCCCACCCGGTCACCCTGAGCTCAGTCGAAGGATGAGCAGGTCGAAGAATCTATCGGAAATCCCACACACGTTTCCCAGTTCCGAAATACTCAATTCTGTAATATAATAAATACAATCTCATGTGTGACCCCGTGCTAATAGCCGCAATTCTTGAAGAACTAGGATACTTTGACGAAGAGAAGGAAGGGGACAAGAGGGATGAAGTTCATGACAGGAAAACTGACAAAGACAATTCCAAAAATAGCCGGGAAGGAGAAATATAAGGTAAAGTCGTCTGTATCACAGAAAATGTCTGTTATACGTAATTTATTTGAGAAGCTGGGATTCCTAGTAGTATTGTTTTGTATCATGGATCGTGCATCCTGAATCTTGCATCATGCATCGTGGATCATGTATCCGGCATCCTGCACGGAATCACCATTTGTCAATTGAAGACTTGATCGCATCGTAACCAGTGTAAAATAAAGGACTGATCCCCAGGCCGTTTATTTGTCAAAAGTTAATACCAAAACCCCTGAGACTTTTTTTTGGGTTTAAATAATGTGAAGTCTTTTCTCCATAGGCTTTAATATATTTTTGAATAACTCTGAAGCTCTAAAAATTTCAATACCGATGAGTTTGCCAGACCTATTAAATTCACAGTTAACACCTGGCGCAAGTTCAATAACCTCTTCTTCTGTACCCTCCCGACCAAAATACAGAATGTCTTCTTCTTCATCGTATGATACTTTAAACTTTTTCATCAATTTTACTCCATCTGCCACTTTTAACCCTTTTTAGTTTCTGATCTATCCCTAACGGATGTATAGTTAAAAGTTTAACATAAACCTTCAATAATATATGCTATCATCACATCTCTGATCTTATTGTAAAGCTTAACTTTCATAATAGCCACTCGATGTCCTGTTTGCGCGTCAAAATACCTCTCACCAGATTGCTCATATATTTTTTGAGGCAAGGAATAAGGTATTTTTCTCAATGATAACCTATTCTTTATATGATTAGAGTATAGTATTTGCATTACATGAAATCAATCCATTTTTACTTAGTTACCGTTAGTGTATAAGTAGCATAATAATACTTACGAATATAGGGGTAGACCCTAATTTCTTTATATTAAAGATAAAGCACAAGTCCGTCTTTTGTCATCCCGACCTATATCGCGAATCCATTTTGTATTTTTCCTAATTCTTGAATCCCCAATTCTGTAATATAATTAATCCATTTCCATGTGTGATCCAGAACTCATAGTTGCAATACTTGAAGAACTAGGATACTTCGACGAAAAGAAAGATGAGGACCATAAGGATGAAATTTACGACAACGTACCTACCATAGTTCAGAAATTTGCGGGAGGACGAAGATGAATAGAGTATAAGACAAAATTCATCCCTGGTATGGGGTTTTTCCTGAGCTTTAAAGGGTAGCTGTTCCTATTTACCATTTGCTTGATCTTGTCAACGAGCGCCCGTTCCTGATCGGAACTAGCGACGTGGCGCAAATTTCAAGACAGCTTCTCGAAATACCTTTATGGAATCGGGGATAGTTTTTTCCTCAAATAGCGTTTCATAGGCGGAAAGAGCTTTTCCATATGACCTTGTATTACCCTTGCTATTAAAATTTAGCGTTAGACCACCTAGATCGGCACCAGCAAACAGCCCATCCTTTGATTCGGTGTAGGTGATAAAAGAGATTCCCTTGGTATGTGAGCCCGTAGTAGCCCCTGTTTGTCCGGCCACAGCCGCAGCCTGAGCCTCACCAAAAGTTACACTCTCGGATACCAAGCCTCCCACACCCTTTTCATCCATTACGAGCGCGATCACATTAAAGGAACCTCCCCCCGCTGATAGACCAAGAGAGCCTCCAGTTGCGTTATAGAAAGCGGGCGCACCCCACTTTCCTGTTTCTCTACTCCTGCATATAACTAGTCCCTTACCGCTCTCTACCGTTACTACCAATCCAGCCTTTACCAATGAGGGGATTACAATTATACACTTTGCATCATCAATGAGCGTCTGTGGGATTTTTTGACTTGGTGGAGCATTCAATTCTTGATACAAAATATTTGCGGACTTTACAGCTCTTTCATCGAGTTGAGCCTTGGCCCAGTCGTGTGAAAATGTGATAAAAAGAAGCGACAAAGCTAAAATGGTCAATGAAAATCTAATACTCATGAAATTTATTCCTCCTACTTTAGATCTTGTTTATCTTAAAGGGTATTAAAAGGGGAAGCAACCCTTCTCGTTTGAGCTTTTTATTTGTGGATTCCCAATGACTGCGTTGGGGAATGACAGGATGGGGCGTATATTGCCGATAAATCTTGGAATAAGAAATTGCTGTAATCATTCGAGCCGACGTGGGGATTTGAACCCCAGACCTGCGCATTACGAGTGCGCTGCTCTACCGCTGAGCTACGTCGGCCATAATTCAATTCTTGTTAATTATTTCCGTAAATTGCAGCTCTTTCAACTTTTCAGAAGAAGCGTCCGGTTCTCCCTGAGGGACAAAATCGGGACATTTTCTGTCTGAAGATTTTAGAACATTTCTTTCTTCCCGCTCGTTAGGATGCATGTATCTCCTAGTTACATTGATGGAAGAATGGCCTAAGATCTTCCGAACAACATCTAGCCTTCCAGTGATTGCCATTCTCGTGGCTGCTGTATGCCTTAAATAGTGGAATCTTAACTTATCAAGTCTAGCTATCAGAAACTTTGTTTCGAAGCAAACTCAGATCCTGTCATTATAAAAAGAGATTCGAATGTCCTTCTAAAAATTGCGTGAGGAAAATCAGAAGCGGAAAGGTTAAGAAACATTTTCAGGCGGAGGGCAAGACTAAAAGTTTCAGTCGAACTAGTGGTACTGTTCTGAATCATGCATCATATATCCTGCATCTTGCATCGTGGATCATGCATCCCGGACGTATTAGATTTAAGCTCTTCGATACATTAACCTTTGAATAAATAGAACTAACCAGAGAGTTCCAGTTACAAACAAAATCACCGAAGAAAAATATAAATTTAGTGTATAAAAAGTTATTGATATTGCATAAAGCCCAATAAAAATAGGCCCGGATGTTGCTAATGTTATAAACCCTTTTTTCTCTTTGAAACCATAATACACCTGGGGAACTAAGGAAATAAAGAATATTATGTTAGCAACCATGATTACAGCGTCTTGCCAGAGCATTTTATTTAATCCGAATATAATTTAGCTTGGCTAATTCCTTAAACTTTTAATCCTAATTTAATTTTTCCAATAAATGCTTATGAATTTCAACCATAGCCAGTGTGTCCATCCTACAATATGCTCTTAGGTCCGCAATCATTTCTCGTTTTTCAGCATCGTCTTCAGTGTTAATCATTTGTTCCCGGGCCAAAATTCCTACCTCAGTACCTTGTTCAAGTATTCGTTCCGTTGCTTCTGACATTGGGGCAGCCTTTTCAGGATCATTGATTTCTAGCCAAAAGCGCTTTTCACACTGAAGGCCTGAAAGGAATTTAGATTTTGATAGGTTTCTTTTCATAATATTAACTCTCTGAGCCTCTGTTAGAGAGATTATTTATATCATTTTCTTTCTCTTTATCTGTTTCTAATAGTTGATCAGGCACTGACCGTGTGTCTTGGTCGGGTCAGCCTTGAAGCATTTACAGGATATGCCGCATTGTCCGTCGGTGACACATGCAACCTTTTTGCAAGATATATCCTCACAAAGCGCCCGGCGTGGTATTGAGAAAAAGTGCGAAGCTAATACTATTATTAAAATTACAACACAGATAGTGACCAATATTTTCGAAACAGTTTTCAAGTTTTTTCACCAAGGGGAATTTCTTATAGCATACCTCATGTTTCCGTAATATTGACATGATGGATAGTCAGATTTGGTCCAGATGACCCGTTCACACTGAGCACTGTTGAATGGCCTGGCATCGAAATTTTCCTGTGCACATACATAAAGGCTAGCACTGTAAATACGATCAGAGGGTTCCCTTTTTCGTTAGAAAGTCAAATGTGGGTCATGAGAAAGCGGCTTGAAACACAAATAAGCAAATAAACAAAGCCTGACACGCTAAAATTTATAAAATTTATAGATAAGATTTATTTATCACCTAAGATTTTTAAGACCTGTTTAATTATCTTAGGATGTAATATTTTCCCCTTATGAAAAGGTAGGACTATCCTTTTATTATCTTTCATATATATCCTGTGGCTACCTTTACTCCTAATCATTTCAAAACCAGCTCCTAGAAGCATTTCCTGAGCTTCGTGTGTGTTAGTCTGGGAGTCTTAGGCAACAAGTACCTCTAAGGTTGTGGTAAGAATTTCTTTACTAAGCAGATCCTTTCTCTCACCCTCCGATAATGTTTCAAGGTAGAGTTCTATTGCTTCACGTATATTGTCTAAGACCTCCTCTAAGGTATTTCCCTGCGTGTGACACCCTTCAAGTCCAGGACAATACGCGTAGTAACCATTCTGATCTTTTTCAATAACAACATTAACTTTATAAGACATTTTTAATCTCCATTTAATTTAAAATTATATGTCTCTATAAAGCAAAAGTATTAGGCATTTCAAATGTTTTTTCAATATGGGCTAGTTATCCGAATAAACCTAAGTTGTAATAATCAAATAAACCCTCTAAAATTTTTATAAAGGCTAGAGCCTCCACTTTGATGCTGCGTCGTGGATCATGGATCTTCCATCCTGAATCTTGCATCCTGTATCCTGCATCATGTATCGTGGATCATGCATCCCGCATCCTGTATCCTGCATCATGCATCAAAAGGTTAAGTCCCCTTTGAACTATTTTCGTTTTTGAAAAAAGTGTCGTGCTTTTTGATTTATATGGTCTATACTTATCCATGAATCTATACTGTGTAACGCATACATTGCCGGGTAACTTTATTTTTTATAGTGGTCTTCCTGATGAAACACTTGCAACATTTCACAGCGATTATAGAGCGTGAAGGAGATGGATACGTGGCACTTTGTCCCGAACTGGATATTGCAAGTGAAGGGGATACCGTCGAAGGCGCACGAAGTAATTTGGTTGAAGCAATCGAACTGTTCCTGGAAACTGCCGAACCGTCGGAGGTCCAAAATCGCTTGCGTTCAGAAGTATTTATTACACGTGTAGAGGTTTCTGTTGGGTAAATTACGCGTCCTATCAGGCCGCGCAGTTTGTAAGATTCTCTCGCAACATGAGTTTGTTGAAGTAAGAAGTCGGGGAAGTCATATCGTGATGCAAAAGAAAATCCCTGCTCGACTATAACAGTACCTATTCCGGATCACTCCGAACTGCGGATCGGTACTTTACAATCTATAATCCGCCAATCTCAACTTCCACGTTCATTGTTTGAGGAATAGTACAAAAAGGGTTGAATCCCCTTTGAATCTAAAAGGCTCTCAGAGTCTAAAATACTAAAATCTATTTGATCAGCCTTCCAAGAATTGCGTTAAGAAAATGAGAAGCGGAGACGTTAAGAAAAATTTGTGGCCTGAGACCAGATTAAATTTTTCAGTCGAACTGGCTGTATCCTGCATCATGCATCGTGCATCATGGATCATGTTCCGGCATCCTGCATCATGAATCCTGCATCCTGCATCCTGTTTTTGAGGTTTGCGTCCCCTTTGATTTGGCTAGAATTAGTCAACAAAAGATTTGACCCCTAAGTTTTCAAATAAAGCAGATTTCACTCTTTGAATATATAGAGATTTACAAAGAATACTCCAAATCAAATAAAGCAAAGTCAACATATGAAAGAGAATTAGATATTATCAAGCCAATTAAGAGATTGTTTGGAAATCTACCAATAAGAAAAATGGATAAGTACTTAATAGAGAGCTATAAAACGAAGCGGTTGAAGGATGGATTAAAACCAGCAACTACCAATAGGGAATTAAGATTAATTTCTAACATGCTTAATAAAGCCATAGAATGGAATTTTCTAATTAATAATCCTTTTGTTGGCATCACATTTCTTAAATCAAATCATGTCCCAGTTAAATTCTTAGGTGTAGAAGAAATTGATAAACTAGTTGGCTTTTCGAGTATGTGGTTGAGACCGATTTTGATAGTTCTCAGGAATAGCGGAATGAGAACACATGAATTGCTTAATCTCAAATTTAGTGACATAGATTTTGAGCGAAAGACGATGATTGTAAGAAGTCTTAAAACAAATAGCTTTCGAGTTATCCCAATGAACCAAGAGCTCTTTGATACTTTAGTTTGGTTAAGAAACAATTGTTGTCACCCGAACACGAATAAGATATTGCCAAGAGCTGATCACCAAAAGGTCTATGTCTTTTGCAAACTAGATGGCAATAAACCCGATAGTATTAAAACAAGCTTCAATAAGGCTTGTAGAAAAGCTGGTCTTAAGGCTAACCCCCATATGCTTAGGCATAGTTTTGCATCTCATCTAATCATGAATGGTGTTGATATAGTAACAGTTAAGGAATTATTAGGGCATAGTCAGATTTCCACAACTATGATTTATGCACACTTGTCGCCAAGTTATAAGGCTAATACTGTTGAAAAGTTACCCTGGATAGGTAAAGGTAAATTTCTATAGATAAAAACATTCTTTGAAACGTTGAATTATTATGTGAATCCATGTAGGTTTTGCCTTGAGAAGGTTCAATATCTTATTGTTTGGTATATAGTCTCTGCCATTGATACTAAATTCCCCATCTTCATTTACCACCACATCAGCTACTACATTCTTGGTATGAATTCTTCTATTTTTGTCAGTCAGGAGAATTGTTTCTAGCCCAACAAGTATCTTATGCTCTCTATGCATTTGTTTGATACCCAGCCCCTTTATTAGTTCATTTTGTGTAGTATTACATACAATGATGTTAGGCCGATGATCACCAGGAGACATTGAAAAATTAGGATTGTTACTGTTCTCAAAGCAAATATCTACGTGCACTAGTTCATTTGTTACATAGATTGAGTGATTATAGATATCAATGTGCCTCTTACCATTATTAATAAAGGTAATTGGTAACGAAAAGTGCAGTGAATCCCCTTGGATTGGATCTTTCTTATGACCTTGAATAAGTTTTAAATCCCCAATATTTGCCTGGATTGAATTGGACTTGTGAAAGAACTGCAAGTATATGGATACCAATGCTCCCCCTAAAGCAAGGCCAGACAGAACCAATGATATAGTGCTTTTATCCATCATGATCTCTATGAAATATCAAAAGCTATCTTTTAAATACCTACCTCTTCAGAGTAGTTAGTAATCTAAATGTTAATCCATAACTTATTCAATATAAAGAAAATGGTTCTGATTGATGATGAATTACAACCGCAGCCTCATTTATACCAAAATCACAATGGGAGTATCGAAGCTGGACGATCACAAAATATTTAGTTTATAATTTGCCATAATGAAGCAACTCAAAAAGCTGATAATACTAGGATTGATTCTAGTTTTGTACAGTTGCGGCTACCAGGTACAAGAACCAGCACCAGTTATGCCAAAATATTCGACAGATAAGGGAAAGGCATGTGCTAGAGAGTGTCAATTAATTTATGCAAGTTGTAATGATAGTTGTATAGGATTTAGAGGTCACAGGGATCGAGGATGTTTAAGTAATTGTAATCAATTGTTAGGGGAATGCTATTCAACGTGTGAATAATTCATGAATTTAAGATAAAGCTGAATAAGACCACTCTGGATAACCAGCGACCCTTGAAACCTCTAACCTTAATGTTATATTAAATTCAATAATTGATGCTAATACAACTATCTGATCAAAATTTCCTACGATTAGTAAGTTACTTTTCACCAACCAACGTAGATTATGCTAAATTTCTAACGCACCGCCATAAAATTGTAATTCCAGAACGAATTTATAATAGTTTAAAAGAAAATGAACATAGATATGCGACTACAAGTGACAGCTTCAATTACCACTATGTAATGGATGATGATTGGATGCGTGACCCAAGAAATTTGTATAACTACTATGATATGGGGGAATACGCATCTTCAATCTCAGATATCCTCAAATACATATTTAGGAGTTATGAATTAGAGAATGATATTAGATCTGACTTTCATTCTACCATAGAGGGAATTCAGCAGGCCATGCCCATAAGTTTTTGCAACTGCATTCTTGGCTTTTTACAAGCGTGTGAATCTCCTATAGAAAGAAAATATTTATTATCTCTATTGAGACACGCACATGTCAAAAGTTATGGTCTAACTGTAGAAAATTTTAACCTAGGAACTTTTAGAGTTGCAAAAGGAAATCCATCATTAAGAATTGAGATTCAAAAACCCATCCATAACTTAAGAGTAGATTTTTTTGTTACATTTGAAGCCTCAATGAGACTTTTTAATTTCATTGACAAAAAGGATATTGGTGAACTAGAAGCAACTTCTAGCACTGTAGTTGAGTGCCAGGGGCAGCAGTATCATTATCAAAATTCAGGTCAAATTAACAATACAAACTCAAAATTAATAGCTTTGCAAGGTGAATATTCAGTACTTCCATTCAGTGGCAATAAGATCAACACTGATTCTTACCACTGCGCTGAAACAACTATTGATTTCTTGCTAAATAAAATTAAACGTAATTATCATGAATATCTCAAAAACCAAAAGAACCCAAAATCCCACTAAGAAGATTCTACTAAACATCATGTTAGACCAAAATCATTCCTAAGTTGTTTACCAGCATCTTTTAGTTTTTGATTGAGGGCAGGCTTTCTACTTCAACTTAGCTAGTCTAACAAAACAGAAGTCAAAAAGGCTTTCTAGAGTATCCAATTACCCCTCTGCTTCACCAGGATTGCTATTCAACATGTGAATAACCTACGTCGAATCAGCGGTCAATTTACCATACGAATCCCAAAGTCTATATTGTTAGATTAATCAGAAATTACTTAGTAGGCCAATATTTCGTGACTTCTCTAACATATCCAAGTTCATACCTGCTGGCAGTTGCGCCCATCGGTTCGTATTTGGATTCAAGCCATAAGCCACCCACTCTGCATAGGGTTTTTCCTGAAGCGGAACCTCATAACGTAGATAGATCAAAAGTCCGTCTATTCCTTCAAATTTTCCTATTTGCAAAAATCTTTCCAACTTAAGGTCTTTTCCCAGTTTCAAAACCTGATCTTCAGCATATTCTAATCTGTTTTCGTATATATACATGAGACCAATTTTCTCCTTTAGGGGTTCTTGCCCAACGAAGGGTATCACTTTTAACCTGAGTCCTGTAGCTTGGAATCCCCTGTTTACTAGAAAGACTTTTAAAACTCTTTGATTATCGACTATATCTGAGATAGGGGTAAGGATGTGAATTTCAGGAAAAGACCGTACTATGTAATCCTTCCGTATTATACTAACTTGCTCTTCTAGTGTTTGTAGTGAGTGCCTCGTTAATAGTACATAGAAAAAGGTTACTACTATTAAGATAATAGTAACTAAAGCAATTATAAGATTACCGTAATCTGTATTTACTTCTCTAAGCCACTTGAAAAACCGATTTAACAAAATTACTGCACTCCAAACTTTGCCGATATACGCTTAATAACTAGGTTAAATCAAATTTTGATAAAAACACACACTTGAATAATAGACTGTCTCTCCTTCTTCAGTAATATGAATCAGGCTAAACACCCCGTAATAACTACCGTTCTTGATAGTCAAACAAGCCTTGGAAGAAGCAAAATCTATTACCTTATATGAGTTTATGGATGAATACACTAGATACGCTAAGACAAATAAATCCATAGCAACTTGTAAGAGAGAACTAGAGGTTATGTGATATGAAGCTAAATGAAGTAGCAGGGATGT
>DASWID010000087.1 GCA_036397855.1 Thermodesulfobacteriota bacterium
ACTGTGGTTGCTGCAATAAGTGGATCTCTTATCTTAAAGAACAGGGTTTTACTGTGAAAACTGAAAACAACTCGATGTTACCTGCGATGAAAGAGGCGGTTGGTATTACCTCGGAATTGGGTTCATGCCATACGGCAGTCGTAGACAGATATGTTGTAGAGGGACATGTTCCTGCAGAAGATATAAGACGACTCCTGGAAGAGCGTCCTGACATAAAAGGACTAACGGTGCCAGGAATGCCTATTGGTTCTCCCGGTATGGAGCAGGGTGACACCAAGGAAAGGTATGATGTGCTAGCTGTAAAAAAAGATGGGTCGACGTATGTATATAGCACGCATAACGAGTGACGAGCCCTATTGGTGTATCACCCAAAAATTTATAAGCAAGCACTTAAGATCCAAGCAGTGCCCTCCAGCTTAATGATTTGTATAACCCTCGATAAGAATCACGAAATCCATTGAAAGCAAAAATCGTTAAATCTAACTATATAATGCCCTTGCGACGGGGCTATTTATTCAACGTAGGTTGGAGATCGCTTCGATATCCTTGCGATGACACCCAAAGCTGGCGTCGTGCTGTCATTGCGAAATTTGCCCTTCGATTTAGGATATACTCCGAAATTGAAGCAATCTCCTCTTTTTTTTCCTGTTTTAGATTGCGTCTTCCCTTCCGTTTCTCTCAGGATTCGTCGGAATTGTATAAGCCAGATATTTCAGGGACAAGACCTTTAAAACTATTTTCTTCATTTATCATTCTTTTTTTCTAACTTCTTTGTCTTGATACAAAGAAGCAACCCTTCGACCGGGCTCAGGACAAGGCTGTCCAAAAATTTGCTAAAATCCTCCTTAATCCTCCTTAACAAAGGTGTCCCTCTTTTTTAAAGAGGGATGTAGGGAGATTTTAACGTCTTCGTTTCTGATTTTCTTAACGCAATTCTTGGAATGCCGTTCAAGTCCTTTTCATTCTGAACAGGATTGATGAAAATAAATCCATTCATAAAATTGTAAGAATTTTGTCCACGAAATATCTAACGTCTACAGCAAGGACTGAAGAGAATGTTCTTTTATGGACTGCCTGCTAGTCGCGGGGTTATTCATTCGTAAGGCGCATTGTTTGTTTTGTTTATTAAAAAGTTTTCTTATTCTCGAATGCTCAGATTGGCCGATTCTAAAGGTTTAGAGGATTTGGCAAATTTATACGAGAAATCTGTCTTGGATATAGGAAAAGAAAAATATGATTATGATCAAGTGGCTGTATGGGCATCCTTTGCGAATGATTTGGGTGCGTTCTCATCTTTGATTGTTAAAGACTCAACAATTTTGGCAGAAGTTAACGGAAAAATAGCTTCATTCGGTCAATAATATCCGGACAATCATATATCACTCATGTATACATTGCCTGGGTACAATAAAGTGAAATTTATCTGGAATTGGAGAGCATTGCGAAAGGTAAAGGAGTCAAGAAGCTTCATACTGAGTCAAGTCTGGTAGCGAGATCCTTTTTCAGTAAGCACGGGTTCAAAGTAATCTAGAAAGAAGTAAAGATATGGAATTCTGTAGAATTTGTCAGATTTAAAATGGAGAACATTTACGTTAAAAATTGGATATGAAATGCTCTCTCGTGCCTTCAATAGATTTATGACCTTGGATAGACTTCCAAGGAGTCCCTGCAGGCGTATTATGTCTTAGAAATAATTTCCTTACTTTTCTCACCGCAGTTAAACAGCATATCAAGCGTCGAGAGATTATGAATGAAATCCCCCCAGAGCTGAGGATAGACTGGCGGGTTAAAGCTCACGAATTTGATTTGTATTCCTGATTTATTCATTAGTGGAACGTCAAGATGTTTTTCGACGATGGGAAAAGTTAGGTAGGAATCTGAACTTAGATGTTTACAAATATTTATGATTAACTCAGTACCCTTTCCGCTCACCCCCAGGTCAGACTGAAGATACAATTCGGTTTTCAGTGAAAGCTTCTCCCAATTGAATTTGATCATTTGCAAATTTAACTCGACTAGTAGGTTATTATTCTCACGATAAATCGATTCCAATATTGACAGGTATTCATCGAGATATGGAGCATTCGCATAATGTTGCTGAATACTGAGTAGGTGATTTCTTTGCCAGTCTGACTCATTGCATATTTCCACATTTTGAATTATCTGAAGCCCTCGTCCCTTTTTCCAGACTGGTACCGTCAACCACATCTCACCCTGCTTATTTTTTAGACGGTTACGGTTGACCCATCCACGCCCACGAGGAAACTGTACATCGTCGAGTAAAACCATACAGTCGACCTTCATCGCCTTAAAGAAAAATCCCGGCCATGGTAAGAAGGTCGGCTGGTGAGTTGTGACAATCATAGCTTGTCCTGATTTTTCGGATCAACAACTTAGATTTTATACTAGTTGATAGGTCTTGTGCCACTTTTTGAGTGGATACCGATTTGTCTAGATTTTAAAGTAGTGACTTTATTCCGAAGGATGTGTAGTATTTATGTATCGGCTTTCAGTGGATTTCAACTTCAGGTAAATAATATTCCGAAGGAGGACTTACAATGAATAGAACAATATCTTCACGATTATTTCTAAAGATATTTTTAACTATTGTTGTATGTTTCTTGTTTTTTGTAAGCGGTAGGGTATCTGCCGACCAACCACATATGAGAGCCGCTCTTAATGCTTTGAGGACGGCAATGAACGAGCTCCAGATAGCTTCTTCAAAAAAAGGAGGTCACCGTGCCAAAGCCATTGATCTCGTCAACCAGGCAATAACAGAAGTGCAAAAGGGCATAGAGTATGCAAAGTGACCCGTTATTTTGTTCAGTTTGAATAACATTACAAAATTCTTACCATGAAAATCACAAATCCTCTTCATCCCCAGGAAATTACGGCTGAGTGGATCACTTTTGCCCTCAGGGCAGGTGGAGTTATTAATCAGGCAATTGTTAGGAATGTAAAGAAGGAAATTCTAGGGGGTGGTAAAGGCTTCTTGAGCAGTGTCGTCCGAGTGAGTCTCGATTATGATAGAGTGGATAAGGATGCGCCGAAATCAGTTGTAGTTAAGATCGAGCCTGAATCAGATACTTTCCGTAAATTTGGGGATGAATTAAATGCATTTCAGCGAGAAATCCGCTTCTATAAAGAAGTGGCGAGCAATGTTCCGATTCGACTTCCAATTCTTTACTTCTCGGTTGACGAAGCTCCTGCTTACTCGATGGTTATGGAGGACCTGAGCTCTTACACGCCAGGTGATCAAGTAATCGGTATGCATAGGGACCAGGTCATGGCTACTGTTGAGATATTAGCGAAACTTCAGGCGAGATACTGGGATAACATTGCACTCGAGAGACTCAGATGGATGCCTACTACAAATGCCATAGGTATAGACTATCAGGAAAAGTGGGGATCATTTGTTGAACACTTTGGCTCGTACGTGGAGAAAAAGGGGCTTGAAGTGGGTGAGAGACTAGGAAATTCGATATCCTGGCTTGAGAAAGAGATAGAAGGACGGCCGAAAACCATAGTGCATACTGATCTGAGGGAGGACAACCTATTATTTGGAAACCCAAATTCTGATGAGGCTATCCTAATTCTGGATTGGCAGCTTGCAATTCGTAGCATAGGTGTCTTTGATGTAGCCCGGATTATCGGTGGGAGCGAGCTACCCTCAGAGCGTAGCGGTCATCAATTTGAGGTGCTTCGTCGTTGGTATGATGCTCTTATAAGAGAGGGAGTTAGGGACTATTCCTGGGAAGATGCTGTTCGCGATTTCCGCTTAGGAGCCCTTGAGCTTTTATGCTTTCCAGTTCATTTCCATGTTGGCTTAATTGGAAGTGAAGGCCGCAGCATGGAGCTTGCACAGGCAATATGCGGGCGCGTATTTTCGTCCGCGGTTGAAATAGATGCCGCATCAGTCTTGCCATCATTGTAAAAGTCAGATATTTTAGGGGCATGATCTTTAAAAGTATTTTCTTCATATATCTTATTTTCTCTTCCTAACTTCTTTGTCTTGATACTGAATAGATCCTGACCTATCGTCAGGACATGGTTCAGCACAAGTACAAAGAAGCAATCCTTCGATCCTTCGATAAACTCAGGACAGGCCCTTCGATGAGACTCAGGGCTCAGGACAAGCGTGCCCAAACATCCAGCGAAAATCCTCCTTAGTCCTCCTTTACAAAGGAGGAGTCCCTCTTTTTTAAAGAGGGATGTAGGGGATTTTCACGTTTTCGTTTCTGATTTTCTTAACGCAATTTTTGGAATGCCCTTCAAGTCCTTTAAATTCTGAAAAGAATTAATGAAAATAGATCAATCTATGAAATTGTAAGGATTTTGTCCACTAAATGTCTAACATCTACAATAATGACTGAAGGGTTCGCCTTTGCGCTCAGTGGAATATGATGTGGACGGTATAAGTGATATCGCTGAGAAAGCGCCAAATTTCGCAACGAAGTTTGTTGAGATAACAAAAAGACCATCCTTTTGTAAATTCCATCCATTCCTTAACGCCGTTGGCAAAGCCACCATCGCAAAGCTTATCACAATAACCCGGCTGACCTCACGAAGTAATTCATTTGTGGAAACAGCTATTTATGGCCACTTAAGGGACCGGGAGCTTAAAAAATACTTTTCGACACTTACATCTTTTTTTAAACGTTCCCTAACCCCTATCATCATTATAACGACAGAGTATAGGAGAATTATGGACAGGCCTACAAACATCTGACTCTTACTTTTGTATCAAGTTACCGGGTTGTCGCACGGTAGGATAATGGAGCGACAATAAGTATAAATTCTATCGCATTCATGTGGATACGGATTAGTTTTGGAACCGAGGATAATCTATTATTTTAGAATGTGAGGT
The DNA here is from genome assembly GCA_036397855.1 of Thermodesulfobacteriota bacterium. NCBI lineage: Bacteria > Pseudomonadati > Thermodesulfobacteriota > Thermodesulfobacteriota bacterium. Next base: position 4,868 of record DASWID010000087.1, read on the forward strand.
CTTGCAAGATATCTGCGGGGTCATCTATATGTTTTTCATCCTCGTCCTTGGTTTCTTCTTCTTCAGAATTGTCGGTGTTATCGTCAACAACAATCTCTTTATCGTCTTCTATGGGTTCATCTTTTTGACTGCATCCTACAATGCCCAGCGCTAATCCCAAGATAAACGTTATTATAATTGTCCTCATTATATAAGGTCCACCAGTACTAATGAAGTATATCAAGAATATACACCTTTCGGCTGGGGATTGCTAATGTCGAGGGAATGCGAAAAGGAACCTTCATATACCGTTGGATCGTCTTAAACTTTATTTACTCCGGTTTCATTAGGATTTGCTTGCTAATCACATCTTCACTGTTATAGTAACTACCGAAGCAATCGCTTGGTCTTATGCTTTTTCGGTCTTTTATTTTCATCTGTTTAAGATTTTTGGCCAATTCTCCACTTTCTTCAGAAGAGGAAGCAACACATACTTCAACATCCTTTGTCTCCGAGAATGAGTATTCGACTCCTATTTCGTTCCCTTTTTGACGTATATAGCTTGGATGATGCAATTGGTACATACGGAAACTCAGGAGCAACCGAGATAAGGATTACTAAAGAAGGGATAGCTACTGCTCGGCATAACACAATGCTTTTTCCAGAGGGTGGACCATAGGGTAGCGAACTGCAGCTTTAAATACTGGTAGCAATTTCTATCAAAATTTTGGAGGAGATATCAATGATAATGGAGACAAAGATTAGGAGTTTCGTGAAGACGTTATCGTGGAGGGTAACAGCCACTATTACAACTATTATAGTTGCTCTGGCGATTACGAGAAGGATTGATATAGCTATACAAATCGGGTTGCTTGAGGCTCTTCTAAAAATGTTGGTATATTTCATTCATGAAAGGTCTTGGGCAAAAATCACTTTTGGGATTCATGAAAAAAAGCCATTAGTCTTGTGGTTCACCGGTCTTTCGGGAAGTGGCAAGTCTCAAATTTCACAAGCAGTATATGAGAAATTTCAAAAGAGGAGGATTCGGGTTGAATATTTTAATGGGAGGAAAATACGCGAAATTTTTCCAGAAATTGGATATTCTCCCGAGAACAGGAAAGAACATATCGGCAAGATATGTTCGTTAGTTAAGATACTTGAAAATAATAATACAAGCGTCATAGGATCGTTCGAAAGTCCCTTTGAGGAAACAAGAAATTATCTGCGAATAAACCTAATTAATTATGTAGAAATATACGTTCGTGCAACTCTCGATTATTGCATAAGTAACGATGATCGAGGATTATACAGGAAAGCGATGAGCGGGGAGCTCGACAATTTTGTAGGAGTCTCGATAGAATATGAGGAACCTAAGAATCCGGAAATAATAATTGATGCTGAGAATCAATCTATAAAAGAATCTACCGAGCAAATTCTCAAGTATCTGGAGAAGAATAAATTTTTACAATGATTATGTTAATGAAATGTTGAGGTGAAGAAATGGATAACATCAATTCTGTAAATTACGGCACTGATAACTTCGAAATAGATGTTCTTGAAAGAAGTTACAAGGTCCCCGTTCTCGTGGACTTCTGGGCGGAATGGTGCGGTCCTTGCAGGGTGCTGGGACCTGTACTGGAAAAGTTAGCTGACGAAAATAAGGACAGGTGGGCTTTGGTAAAGTTGAACACCGACAAACACCCGGAGCTTTCCGCTCGTTATGGCATTCGAAGTATACCGAACGTGCAACTCTTTGTTGACGGAAAGGTTGTGGACGGATTTATAGGGGCATTGCCTGAGAACATGGTGACAGGCTGGCTAAGTAAAGCACTGCCTGGTAAGTATCATAATCAGGTAAAAAATGCGGAGCATTTACTCGATGAAGGGGGGATTGTCGAGGCACAGAAAATTCTTGAGGAAGTAGTCGGTGCCGAAGAAAGTAACGATTTAGCAATTACATTGCTTGCTAGGACTTATGTCTTCTCAGACCCCCATAAGGCTTTAGAAATTGTTGATCGTATAGGGCCGACCTCAGAATATTCAGATATAGCGGAAGCGATAAAAACATTCGGTGAAATGTTTTTGTACCTAGAAGATTCCAAGCCCTTAAAAGAGGGTGCTGTAAGGGGGAGATACTTATCTGCTATTAAGAGCTTAAGATCTCAAAACTTCACGGATGCATTGGATAGTTTCATAGACGTGATTCGTAAAGACCGCTATTATGACAATGATGGTTCGAGGAAGGCATGTATTGCTATCTTTAGATTATTGGGGGAAGATCACGAAATAACAAGGAAGTACCGTCCGGTTTTTGCCAGTGTATTGTATGCGTAAATTTGGGTCTTTGGAATAAATATTTAGAGGTATTTATTGAAACTAAGTTTTCCTGATTATGTGGTTTTAATCGTTGAGGATCTGGACAGAGCCTTAAACTTTTATACTGATGTTTTCGGGTTTCAATTGGGACACCGTTCAGGAGATTACGCACAGCTTAAAACTGGAGCTACTCGCCTTGCGTTTTATACAAGGGAGGCTATGGCAATGACTTTGGGCCTTTCGCTTAAACCTCCCAGTGATGAATCACCTGGATTTGAAATCGGATTCAAGGTTGCAGACGTAGATGCGGCCTTCTTAGAGGTCATTGAAAAAGGCGCAACAGCTGCAATGCATCCGACTACCCGTCCTTGGGGACAGCGCACTGCATACATCCGTGACCCTGATGGACATTTGATCGAACTTGTGCAAGACCTACGTTAGGCTCTAACGATCGGGATTAAATCCAAGGGTATTTCTTCTAAATTCTTGAATAAGCATTTAGCCATTTTTTTGTTGGAATACAAGTCCCTTACATGTAATTGGTGATATCTTACCTCCAAAAATGGCTTCAATTATTTGCATAGTGTTAAAGTACTGTTAAAGCTGTGTTAAAAACCTAATTCATTACTTGATATTATAGGGATAACATCCCATAATTAAACTATAATATATTATTACAATATTATTTCACGAGTAACGCGAGCAAAGTTTCTTGGTGGATGCATGTTCCTATTTAGTAAGGCAGTAAAGCCGATAGATAACAGTTGAAAGTAGATACAATTTTAATCTCAGATATACACCTTGGTTCCGATTTAGCTAGACCAAGGGACCTCATAAATATACTTCACTCACATTTGTATGTTCAGTTGGTGATAGTAGGCGATTTGTTCGATGATATGAATCTGGAAAGACTCAATTCCGAACATTTGGAATTAATTAATTTTCTTCGAGAAGTTTCAAAATCTCATAAGGTTGTTTGGGTCGAAGGTAATCATGATCACAAAATGATAAGGGGCTTTTCTGAAATCATTGGGAATACCCAAACCTGTGAGAAATATGAATGGGATTATTTGGGCAAAAAGTACTTAGCTATCCACGGTCATCAGTTTGATGAGTACCTATTAAATCATGGAAATTTAACAGAAATAGCTTGTACGATCTATCGTATATCGCAGAGATTTGATCTGCGATTGAATACCAATCTATCCAGAAGGTTAAGAAGGGGTGTCGAAAGATGGAAGAGGGTTACGGAAAGGGTTTTGACTGGCGCTTTAAAATTCGCCGAGTTTTGTGGAGCAGACAAAGTATTTTGCGGGCATACCCACAATCCAATAAGGAGGTTTAAGAAGAATGGAATTGAATATTGGAATACAGGGTGCTGGACCGATCCACATTTAGCTTCCTATATTACTATCGGCGAACAGGGTATAAATCTGCAGGTAATAGAATGAAGATATTATACGGTGTTCAAGGAACGGGCAATGGTCATATATCCAGAAGCAAAGAGATTATAAAAAGACTGAAGCAAAATGCCCAGGTTGATATATTGATATCTGGGTCATTGCATGAAATGGATTTAGATTTAGAAGTTAAATATAGGAAGGATGGTACTGGAGCATGGTTCAAGAAAAATGGTGGAATCGATTATTGGGGCTTAATAAGAAAAACGAAATTTATCAAAATTATTAAAGACATATTATTCAGTCCCGTAAAACAATATGAATTGGTAGTATCTGACTTTGAACCCGTAACAGCTTGGTCTGCCAAATACTACGGGGTTCCGTCAATTCATCTATCACATCAAATTGCATTACTTGACAATCACATTCCAAGGCCACGGGAAAAGGACTTGCTAGCAGAATTTGTGATACGATATTACGCCCCATGCATACGACAGCTTGGATTTCATTATCAAAGATATTCTGACAAGATACTTACCCCTGTAGTCAGAGGGGAAGTAAGGAATCTAACCGTTTCGAATCTAGACCATTTTGTTGTTTATTTCTCGACTTATGACCCTCTTAAAGTTGGAAAGTTTTTTAGGAGTGTCGATGCTAAGTTTGAACTTTTCAGTAAATATTACACCTTTAATTCACCTACTACTAAATATAATGTTACTGTTTATCCATTTAAAAAGGAATTATTCCTGAGCAGATTAAGTTCTTGTAGTGGCATCATCTGTAATGCCGGATTCCAATTAACATCAGAGGCTTTGCTCTTGGGGAAAAGAATGCTGATAATACCGATGAGGGGTCAGTATGAGCAGATTTGCAATGCGGAAGCCCTTAAACAGCTTGGTGCTACAGTCGTAACTGCAATTGATGAAAGTTTTGGAGGTAAGTTGAGGACGTGGTTAGAGACAAAAACAGAGTCGCAAAAAATCGATTATCCTGATAATGCTTCAGAGGTAGTCGATAAAATTTTAAGATATGAGCATTAATTAAGCTACGTCTGGAATTTTCAGCTTTAATGTGGAACCCTCATGACCCTTGGAACCAATTGAATTTGAACGAATTCTTTCTAATCATAACAATCGAGAGGGCTTTCAAAAACCCCTGAGACGATATCTTAACTGAACATCGCCGGATCAGAAAATGGTGTCATATCCCTACTTAATTGAAGATTGTAGAGACGCAAAGCTCTGCGTGTCTTTTCCGAACCCGTTCTGAAGGATTACAACTAAATTTCCACCAGAATTGTTTAGTTTTTTAAATTGGTATAAAGTCTTAATCCTATCTTTTAATCATATTTTAAGGGAAGTAGGAGTGTTATCCGATGAAATGGCGCATCTTAGTGGTGCTTTCGATCGCAGAGTTGCTTGGAATGGCATTGTGGTTTTCTGCTTCAGCCGTTACTCCCACTTTGGCAGCAGAATGGCATCTGAGCGATGCGGGCAAGGCATGGTTGACCATGTCTGTTCAGATAGGATTTGTAGTCGGCGCATTTCTGAGTGCTCTACTGAATCTATCCGATATTTTTAATGCCCGTTATGTCTTTTTCGTTGGTGCATTTATTGGCGCATTTCTTAATGGGGCAATAGGTTTGTATGTAAACAGTTTAGGGCCTGCAATTATTCTTCGATTTTTTACGGGTGCCTGCCTTGCCGGTGTCTACCCTCCTGCGATGAAAATCATGGCATCGTGGTTTAAGAATGGTCGGGGAATGGCGATAGGAATATTAGTAGGCGCATTAACTGTGGGTTCTGCTTCACCACATTTATTGAAAATTATTGGGAACCCCGATTGGCGTGAGCTCATGTTAACGTCATCGTCGCTGTCTGTTATTGCCGGATTCATATGTTTATTTTTTGTAAAAGATGGACCTTATTTTGCCTCTGCAGCAAGATTCGATTGGCGGTACATAGGCAAGACTTTTACTGATCAAGGTGTTAGGTTGGCTAACTTTGGTTACCTGGGACATATGTGGGAGCTATATGCAGTTTGGACATGGATTCCATTATTTCTCTTTGAGAGCTTTAAAAAGGGTGGAATAGAAAACGCTACGGCATATTCAGCGATTGGTTCATTTGCCGTCATTGGTGTTGGAGGGCTGGGATGTGTGGTTGCTGGAATTCTCGCAGATAGTTATGGTCGCACGAGAATTACAATAATATCGATGGCTATTAGTGGAAGTTGTTGCTTGTTAGTCGGTTTTCTTTTCGGTTACAGTCCAGTTGCGCTTATTATTTTATGCCTTATTTGGGGTTTTGCTGTTCCTGCAGATTCCGCGCAGTTTTCTGCCAGCGTTACTGAATTGGGACACCCAGACTATATAGGCACAGCATTGACAATGCAAACATGTATGGGGTTCTTGTTAACAATAGTTTCAATTCGTCTTTTACCTGCGTTTGTAAACTGGATGTCATGGCATTGGGCATTTTCTGTATTGGCTATTGGGCCGTTGTTTGGTGTATGGTCAATGTATAGACTAAGACAATCACCAGCCGCCATAAAAATCGGCGGCGAGAGCAGTTCAAAACTAGGAGCATATAAGTAACTTTTTTTAAAAATGTAATTTAATAAACCTAGGATTTTCGTTCATTTCCGCTTGAATTTTTTTGGATTTCTATTATAATCAAAATATACAACCTGCAATCTAATTAAATCAATGGAGGGAATAACATGGCTTATGATTTTCAAGGGAGTCTTCTAGAGGTATGTACGTGCAATATACTATGCCCTTGCTGGGTTGCCGAGGACCCAGATGGTGAAGGTACATGTGATGCAGCATGGGGGTACCGAGTTGATAAGGGTGCTATCGACGGAGTGGACGTCTCAGGTGTAGTTTTTGGTACCATGAACCATATTCCCGGAAACATCCTTGAAGGTAATTGGCGCGTCGCTTTTTTTATAGATGAAAAAGCTACGAAGGAGCAAGAGGAAGCACTTTTGAACGCATTTACTGGTAAACTAGGCGGTCCGCTTGCTGATTTGGCTAAATTGACAGGCGAAGTTGTTGCCGTAGAGCGGGTGCCAATCACATTTGAGGTAGTAGAGGGGAAGGGCAAATTAAAACTCGGCCCATATGCAGAAGCCGAAATGGAGCCCTACAGAGGCCCCACTGGTAAGACTACCACTCTAGTTGATTCTGCTTTTACCACCATTCCTGGATCACCGGCTTGGCTAAGCAAGGCGTCGAGTTTCAAACGAAATAGCTCGAAATTTGGGTTGAAGGATATCGACCTCAAGAACCATAACGCCATACAGGGAGAATTCCGCTTCGTTGGTTAATGTGCTCTAAGTTGTCAAAGAGAGCATTCACCCTGTTAATGTATTAAATGCGGTAGAACTACCGGTATATAACATTTTCTATAGCTTGTGAGGTTGACATAAATGTCAATGTACAGAGGTACTGCACCCCCTGCAGTCGAAAAAGCTATATTGTTTGGTTCGATTATAATTCTAGCTTTAGCAGCATGGGTTGCACTTTGGTTCGCTGACGATTTTGCTAATGGCTTTCTACACGTACACCATTTAGGGCACCATATAGAGGTTTCCGGATCGGTTTTGCTTCTTTTTGCAGGTGGCTGGACTGTGATGATAGTTGCGATGATGCTGCCTACAACCCTCCCGATCATCTCTATTTTCCACACAATAGCGAACACACGAGAAGATCGGTTATTGCTTGTAGGGCTTGTGGTTATCGGTTATATAATAGCCTGGGCGACATTTGGAGTGATTGTCTATCTAATATATCTACTGTTGCATTTCGTAGTAAATTCTATTCCATTCCTCAAGAACAATACCTGGGTTGCTGTACCTTCGCTACTAATTCTTGCGGGTTCTTTCCAGTTTACTTCACTCAAATACAGATGTCTTGACAAGTGCAGATCACCTTTTAGTTTTGTTATTGAGCACTGGCAGGGTCACAAATATAAATGGCTGGCCCTGCGACTTGGCATTGATAATGGCATTTTTTGTGTCGGTTGCTGCTGGGCCTTGATGCTTCTCATGTTTATCGTTGGAATTGGGAGTTTAGCTTGGATGTTTATCTTAGCTGTCATCATGGCAATAGAGAAGAATGTATCTTGGGGGCGTCGTATCAGCACTCCATTAGGAATAGTTTTAATCTTCTGGGGAGTCATACTTCTAGTTAATTTGCTGAGCAAATAATAGCAGAGAGTTTTCGAATATAACTGAGCTTTTTAAGTTACTTCCAGGAAGGTGAATAAAATACAATAATCTTGCCTACCACTAAAAGTGGTCCTAGTGCGGATGTGGTGAATGCAATAATTAAAAGGCATTTCAGTGCGGCTAGAGAGTGTAAGGCTTTTAAAGTTCTCAGTTTAAATTCTTAGAATTGTTTCTTAAGGTAAAGAAACGGTGGAAATACAACACCCTTTGTTTTTTTATTCTTACTCGACATAACAAGAGGCAACTGCTCGGCTTTTAGTTTAGGGGATTCATATTTGAGATCAAGACTCTTTTCTAAATTTAATTCATATTTGATCGATAAAGATATATCTCTCGAGCCATCTTCCAAATCCAAAGTTCCAGAACCCTGGGGATCTTGGTTGTATGAATATCCCGTGTCCGAATACCTATTTCTTATTGATTCACTCTCCATGTTACTCTTGATTTTCTCATGTGCATCAGCGATTTTTGATATGGATGATTCATTAGTTTCGACTTTTGCCACCAACATTGGCTCCAGCTCTTGATTGCTTTGAGCAATTGAGTTAGATGTGATCATAAGTGTGGTTAAAAGTGTTACGGCAATTAAACCTTTCATTCTTCCTCTCCATCAATCAGATTTCAATAATATTAGATGCAAATGCTGTGCCGTTGGATTTATTTAAATGTCAATTGTAATCAAGAGCCCTTAATTAAAGCCAAATTTAAACCTTCATTCATGATGCATTTTCCTTTTTACACGGCTTATTTTCGCGATATATCGTGATAGTCGTTGAATATCGTGAAAGTTAACTCTTCAAATTTATCGATAAATACTTGGGAATGTTCTCTTCCATTATCTTGGGGTTATGTTTTTGTTGTGAAAATTAGAGAATCTTTAGATTTAGAGTATGTTTTCTTAGATGGGTTTCATCTGTTAATCTAAATTAGTAAACGATGACATGAAAGGATTACAAAGGGCGTAAACTTTGTTTATATTTCGCAGACTTAGTTTGCATTCTCTGAAAATTAATACACCTGGCTTATGGAACATGCTAATACGATAAATGCTTGTTATATATGAAACCGGAAGTTCGGATATTAACCTTATGACGATCATAAATATGTTAGTATTCAAAAATCACATGTTTTGATTCTACTAATTTTTATGGATAGGAAGAACTTAGTCAGGCAGCCTGCGGTAGCTGGAACGTTTTATCCGGCAGAAAAAAATGAACTCAAAAATGCGGTTCTGGGAATGCTGGCCTATTCCGGTTCAGAGCAATTTAACGGTCGCATTATTGGAATCATTTCTCCGCACGCAGGTTTTATATATTCAGGGCGAATTGCCGCAAAAGCTTATAAGCAGATACAATCAAAGCAGTATGATAATGTAATCGTAATAGCGCCTAGCCATTTTGAGTATTTTGATGGCTGTTCAATTTACCTTGGTAATTATCAAACTCCGCTTGGAATTGTAGGTACAAATATTGAGATTGCTGAGTCAATAGTTTCTCAGTCTCCAGCGATAGTGAACTCTTCTATAGGGCATCTCCAGGAACACAGTTTGGAGGTTCAGATACCTTTTTTGCAGATTTGTCTTCGGGATTTCAAATTGATTCCTGTATCAATGGGAAAGCAGGATTATTTCACAGCGAAAGAGTTATCTAATGCCGTCTCTACGGTTTTATCGGATCCAGGATTTGAGAATCAAAGTACTTTAATTGTTGGCAGCAGTGATCTTTCTCATTATTATCCAGCAAAAATTGCGAAAGAGATGGATGGCATAGTGATTGACGATATAGAAGCGTTTGATGAGAAAAGACTATTTGAAGACATACAGTCAAATATTTGTGAAGCTTGTGGTTACGGTGCAATGATTTCGACCATGATGATTGCAAAAACGCTTGGAGCTACTAAAAGTAAGGTCCTCTGTTATGGCACGTCAGGCGAGACCAGTCAGGACTATAACAGTGTTGTTGGTTATGTTTCAGGTATTTTTTATGATTAAAAATTTTTTTCATTTATCTAATCTTGATATTTGTAGATTTGTTAATTCAAGGCTTATTGACTTGATTTGACAACCGATAATATAATAATCGAACAAATATTGATGAAGGTGAGTGGTCCTGAAATTAAATAATAAAGAGCCTGTGATTTAAAACGTGATTTTTATCGTTTTAGGGAGAAATGTATGCTCACATTTGCCGAAGAAATCCTGCTACTCACACTTGATGATGAATCTGGCAAATTTGCTTATCCTGATCCGACTGAATTAAGGTATGCCCTGGCCGGTGCTGTTCTGATGGATCTCGCTCTAAAATCGAAAATCGACACCGATCTTAAGAAACTATTCCTAGTGGACAGTACACCAACGGGTGAGGAGATCCTCGATCGTTACCTTAGTACGATATCTCGGACGAACCAAGACTACAGCACTCGTTACTGGGTTACAGAAATTGCGAAAAGTGGTGACTATATCAAGGAAAAGGCTCTTAACATGTTAGTGGAAAAAGGCATATTGAAAGTTAAAGAGAAGAAAATCCTCTGGGTGTTTGAGACGCGGAGATATCCCGTAGTTGATGATAAAGAAGAAAAGGAAGTCAAGAGGAGAATACTAGATTTGCTTTTGAGTGATGAAATTCCTACCCCAAGAGATGTCGTCCTTGTCAGTCTTGTTGACGCATGTAAACTCTTTCCGAAAATTCTCAGCTCCCATGAGGCAGAAAGACTCGCTCCCCGTATCGAACAGATTAGAAGGCTGGACCTCATAGGACAGGCAGTATCACAGGTGCTCAAGAGATTACGTTCAGACTTAGCGAATGTTATGTTATTGCATCATTGGTAAACCTGAAAACCCTCGGGTATTTTGCTAGTGCCGTGATCTAATGGTTTCGTATAGGAAAAGAAATGAATATAAGAGAGCATAGAGTCGGTAATACAGTCGTAATTGTACCTCAAGGTCATCTCGACTCACGATCAGCAAAAGATTTTCAGGAAAAGGTTCTACAGTGTATCGATAGCGGGGAAAAATCAATCTTACTCGACTTTTCAATGATCGATTACATTAGCAGTGCTGGTCTGCGGGTAGTTCTTATTTCAGCAAAGCATCAGAAGGAAAAAAATGGAAAGCTGGCCATATGTAGTCTGGTAGGTAGTGTAAAAGACATTTTCAGGGTAAGCGGTTTTGACACAATAGTAGATATCTATACTGATCAGGAGTCAGCCCTAAAAAAACTCGGCTAGAATCGTAATGAAGTAAAGTAAGTCTATACAGATTGTAAAAGTTCGGGACAGATTTATAAGATAGAATTTTGCGTTAGGATTATCTCGCGTATTCCCTTTAGTGTGCAAAAGGGGTTTCCGTTGCGAGCGAACTCAGGGCTACTCGTCGCTAACGGTGCCGTCATTGCGAAAATTGCCCTTCGATATAGGATAAACTCCGGAATTGAAGCAATCTCATATTTTTTCCCCGTTTTGATGTAATTTGTCCGCTTCGGGTAGGTTACGAGTCCCTTCGCGCAGCCTCAGGGCAGGCTTGCTCGTGACATTTGATCACGCCACCAGCAAGACTGGTGGGCTACCCATATGGGGAGGACAGGGACTGGCAGGCCCATTTTGATTAAAACGATTCTATTTCGGGTTACGAGTGTTGCTCGTGGCAAGAAAGGTAATTACTGAAGTGACTATTTTTCGCGTGCTGATACCCTTCAGCTTACTTCGGGCTCATTCATCTACTATCAATCATTTGTCTTTTTTTACTTTGTCTTGATACAAAGTAACAAAAATCAAGGGCTAGCAAAAAATTAGGATTTATTAAATCAATTCCTACAGCTAAAAATATTTAATTCGACCACAATCCCAAATCTTTTTTTAAGCTTCCGGAATTGATTTTGGCAATTTTTTGAATGCCCAGTTAAATCATTTTTCTTGAGGAAAGGTTTAGAAAAAGAGTACGTTCAAAATCAAAATATTATCCACAGATTATGTGGCATCTACAGCAATTACTCAAGAGGGTGTTTGGGTATGTGCTGATCCCCTGCAGCTTACTGCAAGGTTATTTATTTTTCTTCTCATTTAACCATTTGGCGTGATATATATTCAATCGGTTTTAGCAACGTGTTTTCCGAATCGGTAACGACAATATCGGGTTTAATTCCAGTTCCTTCAGGGCTTGTTCCATCATCGAAAAATATCTGCCTTGCAGTTAATTTCAATAATCCTGGACATCGCTTATCCCCCACATTAAACAGAATCCATCTTTCCTGGACAGTTCCCTTTCCATATGTGGGTTCACCCATAATTACAGCGCCTTGACGTTTTAATACGCCAGCGATGACCTCTGTTGCAGAAGCTGATTTATTATTTACGATTACCACCCATTTAAATTTCGAATATGCACCATCTTTTTTCACAACATATTCATCGGTTCGTTTTTGTGATTTTAGTGTTGTAAAATATGGGTCTCCTCTTGCCCTCAATACAAGCCTCAAAAAGGCTTTCATGTCAAATATACTCCCACCAATATTATTCCTCATATCAAGAATGATTGTTTCGATGCCCGCTTTCTTAAATATATCCAGCACTTCAACCAAATTGCTCGTACTGAAGCTATCCACATCCTCCCACGCTATGTAACCTGAATTGATATGCTTGATGATCCTATAGGGAATTTGTATTTTCTTTTTTCTTTCAATTGGATCTGCAATCATTTCATTGAAATCACTGAAACAGGCATTATGAGATTCAAACCAATGCGGGCTAAGATACTTCACCTTCGTATCTTCGGGAAGGCAAATATTTAATAAGGCATTAACCATTGATATACTATCGCTGTCCTCCGAGATGTATCTATTATTATTCCAGTTTGAGTACAGGCATTGTACAAATCTATTCCACCTCTCTTTGGAGGAGATATATAATGATTCGTCCTTTACCAGTAGTGTGATTTCGCGGTAGGTTTTTGATAATGAGTTTATAGCTGGCGAGGTATTGACGGGATCCTTTGACGAATCAATTGGGTGGTTGGCGCAAGATACAAACAGGACACATAAAAGAAACTAATTGCAATTTTTGAGAAACATTATCTGCCTTCTCTATGCATGTTCTTGAGTCGTGAATCTATCTCTAATCACATATTTCGGACCAACTAATCGAGGTTTATAATTTATGCGACGACTTTACATTTTACAAAATTGATTATTAAAAATAAACAATACAAGCTAAAAGACCGCAATTCATGATACAAAGGCAAGCATGTCCAGGTTTATTTACAGTATGAATAAATCAAGTGTATTATGTTAATATTTATAAGCGAGGAAATGAATTACTAATATTTGAAGAGCTTTTATAAAATTTGTTGAAACATGGCAAAGAAAAAGGAAAAACAAGATGAATTGAAAAAGGCTGGGGAGCATCTGGTAAGGGCAACTACTGAGGGCATTTTAGGTGTTGAATATGCTGTTAAGGGTCTGAAGAATCTGCTGAGGGAGTCAGAGGGTAGAGAACTCTTCTTTAGTTTAACAGGCAGGTTTATAGGATTAGGACTTGGTCTTATTACGAGCCTTCCTGAGATTGTTAGGCAAGTCAGAAAATACAAGTCAGAATCGACCGATAGGTCAAGAAAGAAGTCAAGGAAGATCAAGATTGATTAATTCCTTTCCAGACAAATCTTACGCCGAAATCACTGTTCAAAGATTTAAAGAAGTTAATGGTAAGATAACGTCAAGTGAAGAGGAGTTGCTTTTTTTGTTATCCTCTTACAGTCATTTTCTTGGAAGGGCTATCATCAGATATCCCGGCATTTTACGAACTTTAATTGAATCGGATTTTGTGGAAAGGCAGAAACCACTTGAAGCGTTTATTGAGGAAACCATTTGTATGCAGGAAGACCCAGAACGACGGGATCGATTTATCTCAGAAATTAGAAAATACAAATATAGTGAGCTGTCCAGGATCATTTACAGGGATATTAAAGCTTTAGGTGACTTCCCGGAAATAATGGAAGAGCTTTCGGATCTTGCGAGTGCCATATTGGAGGCGGTATTTAGGTTTTATAATAGCGATCTTCACCTCGGAGAGGATGGCGAGTTCGTAATAATCGCAATGGGAAAGCTCGGCGGTAGGGAGCTTAATCTAAGCTCGGACATCGATCTAATATATCTCTATCAGGATTCAGGAGACCCCGATCCCTTCTTTAAGCTAGCCGAGAGGTTAACTAAAGCCGTCGGTTCTGTGACAGAAGATGGTTTTCTCTATAGGGTTGATCTAGGTCTTCGCCCTGGTGGTGGTAAAAGCACGATTGCCGTTTCATTGGATGGGGCATTAGAGCACTATTTCTACTGGGGGGATACATGGGAGAGGGCTGCCCTCATAAAGGCTAGACCAGTAGCTGGTGATATTTCACTTGGCGACAAATTTATTAAACAGGTGGAACCCTTTGTGTATAAGAAGTTTCTGGATTATGCATCCATTGAAGACTTGAAGGACATGAAGACCAAACTCGAAGGGCTTAACATGAAAAGAGATGTAAAATTGGAAAGAGGAGGTATAAGGAATGTGGAGTTCTTTGTTCAAGCCCTTCAACTAGTAAACGGCGGAGAGATAAAAGAGATTAGGGGAAAAAATACTGTTAAAGCGCTTGAAATGCTATCTAAAAGAAAACTTATACAAACGGAACAAAGTGAAGATTTAATTGCCTCTTACCTTTTTTTAAGAAGGGTTGAGCATGCAATACAGTTGGTTGACGAGCTTCAAACCCATAGAGTACCAGCGGAATCGAGTAGTCTCCAAATGATTTCAAGAAGCCTTGGTTTCGAGAGTGTAAGTGACTTTGAAATGGCATATGCTTATAGAACCTCAAAAGTATCGGAAATATTTGATCAGCTTTTTTATGAGCCCTCAAAGAGGGTAGAAGAAGAGGGAAAGGGATTCTGGGAACTCGCCGATTTCCTGACCGAGGGTAATATAACTGAGGAACAAGCCCTAGAGAGTCTAAGCGGACTTGGATTCAAGGACTCAGAGGGTTCAATTCAGATCATCAATGTCCTTCTCGACCCAAAAAAGGGGGGTCTCACGCAACGAGGAAGGATGCTTGCAAGAAGGGTAATTCCTGCCTTTTTGAAGAACATCTTGCACTCATCTGATCCCGATTCAGCCCTGCGTAACATTGAAAGGTTCATATCATGCATTGGCTGGCATACATCTATTTATGCGATTCTTGCTGAAAACCCGGAGATACTCCAACTGCTCTCACGGCTCTTTTCCACTAGCGGATTTCTATCGAATTTCTTAATAAGGCACCCCGAGTATCTAGATGTGGTAACTCTGAGAGATTCGAGAAGGGAATATGAGACAAAGGAAGAGATGATGGAGGAACTAAACAACCTGATACATGAAGAAGATTCCTATGAAGGGAAGCTCAACGCAATCAGAAGATTTAAAAACACTGAGACCTTGAAACTTTGCCTCAGGGATTTAAATGATGAAGTAGATTCGTTATATGTTGGCAGGTACCTGACAAGGATCGCCGAGGCTTCACTGGAGATTGCAATCCGACTTGCATATGAAGTGGTGGGATCGAATTCCAGAAGGCATCCTACGCATGAGAATTCCTCTGATATTGTAATAATAGGGATGGGAAAGCTCGGTGGTATGGAGATGAGCTATAATTCCGATCTTGATATTAACTTTATTTATGATGGAGATGATCAAGAATATTTCTCGAGGCTGGGACAGAAGATAATATCGATCCTCTCTATTCCGACGGGCGAAGGTTTTGCCTATAAGATAGATATGGGATTGAGGCCATCTGGGAGGGCTGGAGCACTTGTTTCTTCTTTTGAATCGTTCAAGAGATATCATGAAGAAAGCGCAAAACTTTGGGAAAGACAGGCCTTGATCAAAGCAAGGCCATCTGCGGGTAATATGCAATTGGGCAGCAGCGTTATGAACATAATAAATTATTTTGTTTATGAAAAGTCTCTTGTCGATGATTTTCACAAAGAGATTCATCACTTACGCGAGAGAATGGAGAAGGAAATAGCAAGGGAAAGTAAGACCAAGTTAAACCTGAAAACTGGTAGGGGTGGTGTTGCAGATATTGAATTTCTCATACAGACGCTTCAGCTAAGGTTCGGAGGTTCGCATCTCGAGGTGAGACGGCAGAATACAGTGGACGCGCTGAACAGCTTAAGATCGTGTGATTTAATCAAAGAAAAGTTTTATCATGTATTGAATGATGGATATTATTTCCTAAAAAGATTAGAGAACTTACTCAGGCTTCTTCATGACAGGTCCATCAGTGAAATTCATGAATCCGATTTCCAAAAACTGGCTGCCGAGATGGAATTAACAGAAAATGGAGATCAATTAAGGAAGACCTATATTCTCAAGACCGAAGAAATAAGAAGCATCTATGATGAGTATTTTCTATCAGAAAACGTTTAATAGATTCTTAAAGATAGGGGCTTAAATTATGGAGTATAAGAGTTGCATATTTATCATGGCTGATGGTGCTAGGGCTGATGTGTTTGAAGATCTCTTAATTAGTGGAAGACTGCCAAACATTGCGAAGTATGTTGTGGAAAAGGGAACACATACCAAGGCGGTTTCTGTGTTTCCGTCTACCACCGGTCCGGCATATGCTCCATTTATCCTGGGAAAATTTCCAGGAAGGTGCAATATTCCTGGGATTAGGTGGTTTGATAGGAAAAGCTATTCAAGCAAGTTGTTCTCTCTTCGTCGTTTTAGGAGTTATGTTGGGATTGGAACTTTTCTGATCAATGGTGATATTTCTACGGACACGCCTACTCTTTTCGAGGTTTTCCCCAATACTATAAGCATTTTGAACGAGCTTAACAGAGGGGTCGGTTTTAATGGTGATAAAACCAAGCTTTTGAAAATTTACTATAAAATGAAAAGCCATTTCACAAACCGGACTGACGAAGTTGACTTAGCTGCTAGAAGGATTCTTATAGATTCTATGGGTGAAAATCCCCAGTTCGCATACGTTGTATTTCTCGGTATTGATACCTACTCACATTCTAATCATCCTTTTCATAAGAAAGTAATAGATTCGTATCTGAGGATCGATGAAACGGTGGGCTCTCTCGGAAGGATATTGGAAAAAGAAGGGAGATTGGAAGAGACGATACTCATCATCGCAAGTGATCATGGGCTTTCCCTCACGCATTCACATTTCGATTCTGTAGAATTTATGAATCGCCTTGGTTATAAGACGTTACATTATCCAAACATTTTCAGATTCTATAGAAACGCCGACGCTGCGAACATGATTTCAGGTAATGCAATGACCCATATCTACGTGAGGAGTCCGAAGGGTTGGGAACAGAGAAGCACGTTTGAAGAACTTGCTGACCTAGTGGACAGTTTTATTGAAAGGCCCGAGGTGGACCTCATAGCTGGGATTGATAATGAGGGTAGGGCAAGGATAAAGAGCCAAAAAGGAGAAGCCGTTTCGTGGTTGGATGAGGAGGGCTTATTGAGGTATGATGTGATCTTCGATGATCCATTTGGATACAAATCTCTACCAAACAGGATGAGCATAGACGAAGCCCTGAAGAGCACATTTAACACTGAATATCCGGATGGGATCCTTCAAATAATTCAACTCCTAGAGTCACCGCGATCGGGGGATTTGCTGGTGAGTGCAAAGCCAGGTTATGATCTAAGGGCAAAGCATGAAAAGCCAGAACACCGGTCTTCGCATGGCTCATTGTCTCGTGAACATATGCATGTTCCACTCGCAGTAAACTTCAAAATCAATAAAGAATATCCAAGAACCGTTGATTTGTATCCAACTATACTTCACCTAATGGGACATCAAATACCAGAAGGGATTGATGGGATTAGCTTAGTAGGTTAACGAAAGAATTGATTGTTCTGGTTCTAAAGAGAGACTCGGTGATGAACAACGCGAGCGCGGCCCATAGAAAATAGAGCCATATCTCTTTAAAGACTTTGACTCGTCGAGACTCGGAATCATTCGGTGAGGAGTAGGATTTCGTGGAGATCTTCTCTAGATTTGATTCAACTGGATCAACATTAACCGCGAAGCTGTAGAGAATGTTGCCTTCGTTTTCGACCTTGTAAATTCCGGGGACAAACGTGTTTGAGAATTTGGTATTTCCTCTATTAATATTGTATTTCTCTCCCAATGGGTTTATTACGGTGACTTCGTCTAAATCATCTCCAATCTCAATCGTAAGTGCATCACCAATTGATATGTTTCTATCGAGAGATTTCTTTGAGACGGGAAGGTCAAAGAATGTCTTAATGATTGGGAGATAAAGAGGGGATAATGAAAGGTTATTCCAACTCAAATCAGCCGTTGAGGCAAACAAAATTACGGCGCCTTTCCCTTCGTCATTCCTTATCACAAAAGGATATTTGTCTGAAGTGCTCATCATAATATGTGAATTTTCCTTAGGGATCAGGGTATACAGTTTATTTGCCTTTACGCCTTTTAAGCTATCTTTGTTTTTCATGAACTCTAGATAGGAATTTTCCGGAACTAATGTAAATTCGCCGTCAGTTGTTGAGCCAATTTCTGCTGGCAGCACATCATATAGAAGCTTGTTATAAATGTTGCTACTGATTCTATTACCAAGAAAAATTATCAGAGTGCCACCGTTTTTTATAAACTTCTTAATTTCTTCGGACTTTTTGGGCGTGATGTCTCCAACATTTGCCATAAAAATTAGATTGTAATTCTCCAGATCTTCGGATAGAAATGAGTCATTATCCTTTAAATCTAAGTTTAGGCTTAGAAGCTCTGAGAGTGTTTCAAGTGCTCCATTGATATAATAACTTTCGCTGAGTCTTGCAATTTCCCTCGGATCCCCATCAACCACCAGAACACGCAGACCTTGTTCCCTGGGCAAAACAAAGTACCTTTTGTTATCCACATTAAGATTGTCCGGAGTGATCTCGACTCTTGATATAATCTCTCCTGCGGGAATTTGCGACTTATGATAACTGAACTGTTTTTGCTGCGCGGCTCCCGGTTCAATCTGAAAAAATCCGTTTAGTTCATGGTCGGTTATGAAAATACTTGCAAGTATTTTCCTGGACTCGGTATCTTCAAAATTTGTAACCGTCACATCGCTCGTAATTAACTCTTCGGTTTCTTTTATGTTAAAGTCTGTTACTGCGTTGTTGTATAAAACTTCAGCTTCGGAAACATCTATTAACGTCAACCAATCCCTGTGAATGTCTTCGTTTGTCCAGCCATTTTTCTGAAGGTCGGTTATGAGTAAGACCTCTTTCCTTTGATTAGGTGTGTTTTGCAAAACGCCGAAAGCTTCTTCTATTCTCCGTTGATTGTCAGTGTAGGAATTGGATAGCTCTATGTTATTTAAGTCCTGTTTCATTTTCTTTTTATCTTGGGTTATACCAAGTTTTGATTTCCCAGTTTGGACAAGTGGTATGACCATGGCGAAACTTCCATCGGGTAGGGATTCTATCAGCTCCTTTGCCTTATTTTTTGCAGTGCCAAAATTGTTGCCATATGCCATGCTAAATGAATTATCAATCACAAATGCTACAGAGCTTGCATCATCGGCACCGAGCCTTGTGAAGGAAAAAACAGCGGGCTTTGCAAATACGATGACTAAAAGAACTATTATCAGAGATCTCAAAAGTAGCAAGAATAAATCTTTGATCTTTGATCTTCTTGCGGTTTCTCCCTGAGAAGCAAGGAGAAAAGTTAGCGCTGCAAATCTTTTCTTGGTTCCCGACTTCCTTGAAATTAGGTGTGCAATTACCGGTAATACTACAGCTCCAAGCCCGATCAGGAAGTAAGGGTTTAGTAGGGAGAAATTCAATTACTCCTCCCTATTTTTGAGCGATGTGCATAAGAACTTCCTCGATGGGGGAGTAAGTCGGAGAAAGAACATACCTCGATTTGTTTTCATGGCATATTTGTTTTACTTTGTTTATGAAATCTTGAACCCGTTTTCTATAAGTTTTCCTAATATTTCTTGCGTCAACAAGGATTTTCATCTCATCCTCCATATCTTCAAACTCAATGGACCCATCAAAGTTAAATTCAATTTCGTCCCTGTCCAGGATGTGAAAGAAAATTGTTTCTTTATTCGAAGAACGCAAAAGCTTTAGGGATTCTTCTATTAGGTTCAAGTCGATGAGGAAGTCAGAGATTATGACAAAGCATGAGTCAGCCCTTGTTTTCTCTATCGCCCTAGTTATAGGTTGTTTGATATCTGCCTTACCAGAAGCCCTTAAGGAATCTAGCCTGGTCAATATTGGATTTAGTGCGGGATTTCCAGCTCTAGGGGGTAATATTACAATGTTGCCATCACAAAAATCTACAATACCGACAGCATCTCCCTGTTTAATTAGCAGGTATGTTAAGGTGGCTGCGAGTTTTTTTGCGTAATCAAGCTTACTGGATTCTCTTGAAATGTAGCCCATTGACCCACTCGAATCGATGAGTATCCACCAGATTAGATTAACTTCATCTTCATATTTTTTTACATAAAAGCGATCGAGCCTTCCATAGAGACGCCAATCTATATACCTTAGATCATCTCCCTGGGAGTATTCTTTATACTCAACGAAATCAGGGCTTATTCCCTTATATATGCTTTTATGAATGCCTGATTTGAATCCTTTAATTCTGGGGAATATTCGGAAAGAAAATCCTCTGAGCCGTAAGGAGGCGTTTACGTCTATCAAAGCTTCTGACATCTTTTAAGGGGAAGAGGCATAAGCTGTACTAAGTTAAGTGGCAAGTAGCTTATCGATTTCTTCAGCGACGAATTCTTCATCTATACTTTTAGATATAGAAATTTCTTTTACCAAAAGTGACCTAGCTGAATCCATTATCCTTCGCTCACCGAAGGAAAGCTCCTTTTCGTACTGAAGCAGGTTTATATTCTTTAGAACCTTAGCGACCTCAACGATATTTCCACTTTTTAATTTTTCGGCATACTCCCGGTATCTCTTATTCCAGCTTTGATAACCATTTGAGGAGTTGAATGCCTTATTTTTGCCGCTAAGAATCCCGTAGATTTTAGGTATCTGGTTCTTCCTTATGATCGGCCTTAGCCCAACTGATTCTGCATTGTCGGTGGGAACCATTACAGTTACATCGTTTTCGATTACGTGTAATATATAAAACGCCTTTCTTGTCCCACAGATTTCTTTGACTTCAATTCCTTTGATCCTGACAACGCCATGAGCTGGGTAGACTGCTTTAGCACCTTTCTTAAACAAGTTTTCCTTCCTCGGCGCTGGAATCCAAGATGCATAATGTTATCATAGTCTAACCCTTTGGTCAAATTTGGTCTTATAAATCAAATAGATATACATAGTAGGGCAAATTAGTGAATATTTGATTTTCATTGAGATAGGACCGGCTAGGAAGAATTAATTCCTATTTCATGGCTCGAGTGGTCGGTCAATATAGCTTGGTGCACCCATTATTATTATGGAAATTTGATAAATCATCATTACAGATGTTTTACATCTAAAGTTCAAACTGGGTGAGATAACCTTTTGTAAACGATTAATTTTGGGTTAATTATGTAAATGGATGAAACTTGTGAAGTTCTTATAATAGGTGGTGGAATAACTGGTCTCACAGTTGCGCGGGAATTGCTTAGCAGAGGGATTGAAGAAATTCTGGTTATTGAAAAGGAGCGATTTCTGGGCGCCCATGCGAGTGGTAGAAATAGTGGGGTCCTGCACGCCGGCATTTATTACACTCCGGATTCATTTAAGGCACAGTTCTGTGTAAAGGGCAACGCCCTTATGAAGGAGTATTGCCGTGAAAATGGATTGTCACTCAAAGAAACAGGAAAGGTTATAGTTACGAAGGACTCCTATGAATTGGAAAGGCTCTTTGAGCTGAATGAGAGGGCAATTCAAAATGGGGTAAGGTCATCTATTATAGACACGAAGGACCTTTCTGAGATTGAACCATTTGCGTCGACATATGAAAAGGCTCTATATTCTCCGGACACTGCAGTGATTGACCCAAATGAGATATTGAACTCGATAAAAGACGAACTATTGAAATCCGGTAAGGTGAAGATAAATTACCAGACCTCCTTTTTCAGACTCAATGGCGACAAAATAGTACAAACCTCTCAAGGTGCAATAAAATTTGATATGGTTGTGAATGCCTCAGGAGCGTTTGCCGATAGGGTTGCATATCAGTTTGGTGTAGGAAGGGACTATAAAATTCTGCCGTTTAAAGGGACGTACAAGAAAATCAGGAAAGAGCGTTCCTATCTAGTCAGGGGAAATATATATCCGGTTCCTGACCTTCGAAATACTTTTCTCGGTGTTCATTTTACGAAGAGTGTCAATGGAGAAGTATACGCAGGTCCAACAGCCATTCCCGCTCTTGGCAGGGAGAATTACCGTTTCTTTGACAATATATCACTCGAAATCATCCCTATTTTATTCAGGGACGGGATCCTCTTCTTCGAAAATGAAGCCTTTAGATCCACTGCAATAACAGAAGTTAAGAAGTACTCAATGCGATTCTTTTTCCAAGAAGCAAAACACCTTTTGCCTGAGCTTAACATTTCAGACCTTGAAGCTACCGACAAAATCGGTATTCGCCCTCAGCTTGTACACTGGCCTACTAAAAAGCTGGTTATGGATTTTGTATTGATAAAGGAAGGTGACTCTCTGCATATCTTAAATGCAATATCCCCTGCATTTACATCCTCTATGGCCTTTGCCAAATACGCAGTCGATAAACTGTTGGGATGAGAATAAAGTTTACAAGATTCCGCTAGGTCTGCCTATACTTGAACCCAAATTATGCGTTAAGAAGAAAGCAATGATTGGGATATATCCTTTCTTTCCTTGAATTTATAGATACTTACGTGTATAAAGCACTGTAAATTAACACCACTAGGAGGTCACCTAAAAAGTGAAAGATACATTTGGATATTCCTCACCGCAGAAAGTTACATCTGAAAGAGATATTCGAGTTGAATTCACAGGGAAAAACCTGACCAAGTTCGGTGGTATCCAACTTGTAAGGAAATTCTTTAGACATCTAAAGGTTAAAGAAGAGCTTGAAAGTGCCGTCCCAATTGTGAAGAGGGAAAGTAAGTTTTCAGCGGGAGGGATGCTTGTATCTCTAGTTTACGCTGTAATTCTTGACCTCATGAGACAGAGTGACACCACAATGCTTAGGCTTGATAAGGTATTTCAGAAGATAGCTGGACTAGATGATTATCCTACCCAGAGCACAATCAGCCGATTTTTAAAGGGCTTTAGAATAGAGACGGCAAAAGGGATAATAAAGGTAAACCAAAAGCTTCTAAAGAGCGCAAGGAGAAACTTTGAGGGATGGCGTAAGATCACACTGGATTTAGATTCCCATGTGAGGACAGCTTATGGACACCAGCAGAGAGTATCAGTTGGATATTATCCAAAGAAACCTGGTCGTTCAAGTTTTCACCCTTTGTTTTGCTTTATAAGAACTTGGCAGAAAACCCCAGGCTTTTAAGCCTGGGGATGAATGCCTGCCTGGAGCGAGGCGACGGTAGTTGCCGAGCGGAAGAAGTTCTGGCATGCTGGAGGTGAATGTCAGGAAAATACTGGACGGGGGCACATACAAGGCACAGACTAAAATATCATTTGGTGTGGATACCGAAATATAGGAAGCGTGTATTGCGAGGCAAAATAGCGGGGAGGATAGGAGCATTGTTCTATCAATGTGCAGATGTTAACGGGTGGTATATTGAGGAGATGAATATAAACAAAGATCATATACATATATTAGTGCAGGTCACACCCGATGTATCGATTTCAAAGGTGGTGCAATATTTTAAGGGTGGATCATCGAGAGTGATAAGGCAAGAGTATCCAGAGCTTGAGGAATTTCTTTGGGGTGATAGTTTTTGGGCAGATGGCTATTTTGCTGAGACTGTAGGAATAGTACAAGAAGAGATGGTGAAGCGCTATATAAGGGAGCAAACCTCCAGCATGCCACAGGGCTGAAGCTATGGCCTTTAGGCCGTAGAGTAGATTCACTAATGCTATATACAAGGCTATTACAAATATCACAGTGCTTGATCCAACTTGTGGTTCGGGTGCTTTTCTTTTTGCAGCATTAAATATTTTGGAGCCGCTTTATGATTCCTGCATAGATCGTATGGAAAATTTTGTGAGGGAAGATGACGCTAAGGGTGGAAAGCGTTTCTCTCAATTTCGAAAAGTTCTCGATGAAATAGATCGCCATCCTAATAGACAATATTACATTTATAAATCAATCATCCTTAACAACCTTTATGGGGTTGATATTATGAAAGAGGCGGTGGAAATCGCCAAGCTTAGATTGTTCTTGAAACTTGTTGCAGAAGTTGATGATATCGATTATGTAGAACCCCTACCCGACTTAGATTTCAATATAAGAGCAGGGAACACTCTTGTAGGGTTTGCAACATATAAAGAACTTCAAGATGCCGTCACCACCGAATTGGATTTTGAAGGTTCAG
>DASWID010000088.1 GCA_036397855.1 Thermodesulfobacteriota bacterium
CCAACCCCGCAGGGTTAAAGCATTTGGATCGTGTCCGGAATTGCGGTTACCGGCAATGACCTGGGTTTTTAGTCGTGAACTCCCGGCAACTGGCAACGAAAAAATTTATAGTTGATTAGTGATGTATGAGCTAGTAATATTATAGTCATTATTTTTTCGGCAAGAAATCAAAAATCAGGAGAAAATTTAGCTTGAGCAGAATCTTTCAACTTATAAAAAAATTCCACTTTCCCCTAATTGTAGTTGCACTTCTATTCTATCTCTCACTTTTTTCATCCGTTTCACAAAATTCGGAGAGCGGCAACCAGCTTAACAGCCTGGCCTTCTTGCCTAACGTAACAAAATATGTAAACAAGTACTACGTCGACAAAAGTGCGATTAATGCCAAAGCCATGCTCGTAAAGGGCATGGAAAGACTTGAAACCATGCTGGATGAAGTCCTCGTTGACTTTCCCGACGGTGAGAATAGCGAAACATTCAAGGTTCAGGTACTGAACGAATCAAAAGCTTTTAATATGGGCGACATTAGTAATTTGGATGATCTGGAGCATACGATTAAGGAGGTCTTCCAGTTTATCCAGCCTCGTCTGACATCGGATGAGCCAAAAATCCAGGACGTCGGATACGTAGTTACAGATGAAATGCTTAGAACGCTCGATCCACATTCTGGTATCATCACTCCCCAGATCTACCAGGAGTTTATGATTGAAACGGAGGGAAGCTTTGGGGGACTTGGTATTGTAATAGGGATAAGGGATGGACAGCTCACGGTGATCTCACCCATTGAAGGAACGCCCGCTTACAATGCAGGTATAAAGCCAAACGACAGGATAGTTCAGATAGAAGATCAATCGACAATAAACATGTCTCTAATCGAGGCGGTAGGAAAATTACGGGGCCGCAAGGGAACAGAGGTAACCATTTATGTAACTAGGGAGGGATTTCCCGAGCCCAAAAAATTCAGGATGGTCAGGGACACCATAAATATCCAAAGCGTCGAAGCATTCGATTTAGGTAAAGGGATCTTATACGTGAGAATCAGGGATTTTCAGAAAAACACCTTTGACAGCATAAAAGAAGCATTGCAAAACAAAAACGGCAAGGTCAAAGGCTTAATTCTTGATCTCAGGGGTAACCCGGGGGGGCTCCTTGATCAAGCGGAGAAGGTGTCAGACGTCTTCTTAAAGGACGGTGTAATAGTTATAACAAAGATAGGAGACTCTGACAAAGAATATAGTGCAAGTGAAGATGTCTCTGATTATGTCGGTGAGATAGTAGTGCTAATAGACTCGGGGAGCGCAAGCGCATCAGAGATAGTCGCGGGTGCCCTGAAGAATAATGACAGGGCAGTGCTCATAGGGCTAAGAAGCTTCGGTAAGGGCTCTGTTCAACAGATATTCGATTTAAATGATGGTTCTGCCCTCAAACTTACAATCGCAGACTACCTAACACCTGGCAATATCTCAATTCAGGACGTAGGAATCACGCCAGATATAATGCTCAATCCAGTGGTGATTTCCAAGGAGAATGTCATCTTTAACCCCTCTGATCCCTCTTCCGATAAACCGCAAACTAATTCAGATGAGAAAACAAAGCCGTTGGAGGATCCGATTTATTCCATCAAATATCTTGATAACTCGAACATCGTCAACGAAGAAGATGAGGAGATAACACCTGAAGAGGCACTGAGCAGGGAGGAAAAAATAAAGAAACTTGACGAGGACTTCTATATCGATGTTGCAAAAGAGATTATCAATTCTACTAACTCTACATCCAGGAAAGAGATACTCAATCAACTGAAAGGCGAAATTAATAGAATTTCAAAAGGGCAGGAGATAAAGATGGGGGACGCATGGAAGGATCTGGGGGTAGACTGGTCTCATTCGGAATCGGGGTCCCGTTCGCCTGACATTTCAGTAAAGGTTTTCCCAGCATTTCCCGTTGCTAAAGCAGGAGAGAAGCTCAACGTAACTGCGGAAGTAACCAATCGAGGTACGTCGCCTATTTATAGATTGGAAGCCATAACAAAATCTGACAATCCGAGTTTCGATGGAAAAGAATTCATATTCGGCAAATTAAACCCTGGTGAAAAAAGATCTTGGACCGACACCTTTGATATCCCTGAATGGGCACTCAAAAGCGAGGATGAAATCACTCTGCATTTTGGAGACGCTGAAAACAAAAAACTCAACGATTATAAATTCAAGGCAAGGGTAGAGGAGTTGCCAAGGCCATTATTTTCTTTTAATTATTCTATCATCGACGATGGACGATACGACTCTCATGGAAATGGAAATGGTATCCCGGAGTTCGGCGAGGCCATAGCACTATTGGTAAGGGTTAAGAACAGCGGCGAGGGAGTAGCAAAGAAAGGCATTGTAACACTCAAGAACAACTCGGGGGAAAAGCTATTTTTAAAACAGGGCAGATTTGAATTTGAGAACCTTCAACCAGGTGAAATGAGAGAGTCTCCTCTCAATTTTGAAGTCAAGAAGCCCGACGCAAAGATTGATTTGGAGCTTCAGATACTCGATGAAGTCCTCAAAGAGGGTTTAATGAGCAAAATCAATATCCTTGAAAGCGAAAAGGAGGCAAATTTTCTCAATAACTCGCAGAATATTGTTGTGTTAAACGATAAAACACTGATCAAGGGGGGTAGCTTTACGGACGCGCCTGTTCTGGCAATATCTGATAAGGGGGCAGGCTTCAAGACGATGGGAGAAAACGATGAATGGGTCAAAATTAAACTTAATGAAAACATGGTCGGGTGGATAAGAAAAGACGATATCATCTTCGTAGACTTTGTAAGTTCATCTTCCGACACACAGAATTTAAAAGAATATTTTGAAGGACCTCCAGTCATAAGCATTGTTGATCCGCCCCTTGCAACTGAGTCCGATACAATCACCATTAACGGTTCGGCAGAGGACGGTGATGGCGTTGCGCTGGTTTATGTTTTTTTGGATGAGGACAAAGTTATGCTACTACCCTCGAGAGAAAATAATGTTCCAATTTCCGTCAATTTAAAACTACATGAAGGGACTAATGTAATAACGTTCCTTGCAAAAGACTCAAAGGGTCTGATGGCTAAAAAGTCTTTTGTTGTAAGGAAAGAGGGCTAGACTAAGGACATGCTAACTGAATGGCCAAATTCATTCTTGGTCGGGTCTTTACAGGAGCGTTTGTTGTCATTGTCGTATCATCTATCACTTTCTTCCTGCTGAGAGTCCTTCCAGGCGGACCCTTTGATACGGAAAAGAAACTCCCTCCTCAGATTCTGATCAATATAGAGCAAAAATACAGGCTGACCGAGCCGGTATGGAAGCAATACGCTATATACATGAATAACCTTTTAACCGGTGACTTCGGGCCCTCCTACAAATACGTTGACAGGACCGCAAACGATATTATCGGGGACACGCTCCCGGTATCGATGGAGCTGGGTTTAGTCGCGCTACTAGCCTCTATCATATTCGGTACATCAATGGGAACGATTTCCGCAACCAGGCCAAGGGGATTGTTCGATTTTGTTGCGGTATCCCTATCTACCGCTCTGGTATCTGTGCCAAGCTTCGTCATAGGCGCAGTCTTAATATATGTGTTCTCTGTAAAACTGGGGTGGTTTCCCGCAGCCCTGTGGGGAGATGCTAGGCACCTTGTACTACCTGCACTGACCCTTGCCTTGGGTCCAGCCGCCTACCTGGCGCGTCTCGTTAGGGCAAGCATGCTAGAGACATCCCAAGCTACATTTATAAGAACCGCAAGGGCAAAGGGACTCAGCGAGACAAGGGTGGTCGTTAAACACATACTCAGAAATGCCCTAATTCCAGTGGTTACTGTTTTGGGTCCCATTAGCGCCTACCTGATCACTGGCTCGTTTGTAGTGGAACACATTTTTGCAATCCCCGGAATGGGGAGGTTTTTTGTTTTCGCCGTATCAAACAGGGACTACCCACTCGTAATGGGAATTACAATCGTCTATACGGTTATACTAGTCATAGCTAACCTCCTAGTAGATATACTCTATATTGTATTAGATCCGAGAATTACCTTTGAAAAAAGAAGAAAGTAGAGCTATGAGAAACATCAAGCTAACAATAGAGTACGATGGGACCAATTACCTTGGCTGGCAGAGACAGAAGAGAGGGCCTACCATACAGGAAACTATAGAAAATGCACTTGTAAAGATAACTACCCCCCATCTCATTTCCCTTCGACCTTGCTCAGGACATGCTTCCCCCACAAGGGGGGAAGGGAGCTTTGAGGTAAAGCTCATAGGATCCGGAAGGACAGACACCGGTGTCCATGCCTTGGGTCAGGTAGCAAATTTTAAGACCTCAAGCGGACTGTCGGCTTGTCAGCTTCAAAAAGCGCTTAACGCTATCCTCCCTGAAGACATCTCCATTGTAAAATGTGAGGAAGCGGATATGAGGTTTCATGCACAATTCGACGCTAAAAGTAAGACATATACCTATATAATATTGTACCGCCCATATCCCTCGGCGCTGGAGAGGCGCAGGGCCTGGCACATCCCATTCACATTGCACGTACCAGAAATGAAGGAAGCCTCAAAGGCCCTTATAGGTGAACATGATTTCAGTGCATTTGGTCTATCTACGCGCACCCTGAGATCGACCGTCAGGGAGATATTGAAGCTCGAAATAGCGTTCAGCGAAAAGGATCATCTATATTTTGAAATTGGAGCCACGGGATTTCTAAGAAGAATGGTAAGATTGGTTGTCGGGACACTTATTCAGGTAGGAAAAGATAGAATCACAGTCGAAGGCTTCAGGAGAATATTGGAATCTGGGGAAAGAACCAAATTTGTACGGCCTGCCCCCCCGTGGGGACTTTATTTGAAAGAGGTCAAATATTGAAGGGAATTTTAGACGAAATGCGGGGTTGGAAAACCCCGCCTATCGTTATTGATGACAATATCACTTATTGTGGATAGTCGGGACATTCTTGTCCCGAAATTTGGGCAAATCGTTGACATTTGATCGTCCCACCAGCAAGACTGGTGGCCTACCCTAGTTGCAATTAATCAATCATGTCCAATTGTTCTGAAAAATTCATTGATGAAAATCTGTAATCAATCGGGTCTTCAACCATACCTTTCCTTACAGGATTTGCGTGAATATAGTCTAGCTTCTCCCTGCACTTTTCCTCGGAATAAATCCCAAAATCATAGAAGCTCTTTTGCCATATGGTACCTTTGACGCCCAGACTTCTTAACTTGTAAGCGAATAAGCTCTTAATTTTTTGAATGACCGATGAGATTCCAAAGCCCTTCTTTGGCATTATCAATAAGTGAAAATGGTCTGGCATTAGAACAAACCCCAAAAGCAGAAATCCATATCTATCCCTGCAACAGAATAGATTTTTAACGAATAATTCTGCATAAATATAATTAAGGAAAATGGGATTGTTATATAACGTTTTCGATGTTACGAAGTATACGTGATTTTCAATATTATACCGTTTCAGTTTTGACACAATATAATTATAAACCCACCAGCAAGACTGGTGGGCTACCCGTCTGGGGGAGGATAGGGATGGGTGGGTTACCCGCTTTAATTAAGCGATGCTATCGCCGGGTAGGTCACGAGTCTTGCTCGTGACATTCGATTATTCGTTAAAAAAATCATTTAAATTATTGGACAGGTTACAAATTAGAATAAATATGCAAAAATAAGCAGGACCGAAATGAAATTTCTCAGATATAAAACTAAAGACGGCAAGGTAAAACACGGCTATCTTGAAGAAGGCAAAGTATTTGAGATCGTCGGAGACATCCTTGGCGAATATCATTCATCTGGTAACGAGTACGAGGTCAATGATATAAAATTCCTGGCTCCATGCTCCCCGAGTAAAATTGTGGCAGTAGGGCTTAATTACAGGGACCATGCGGAAGAACTTAAAAAGAAGATTCCTGACGAACCCTTACTCTTTATGAAGCCATCGACCTCAATAATCGGCCATGAAGATAAAATTATATACCCAAGTCACATGTCCTCACGGGTTGATTACGAGGGAGAGCTTGCAGTCGTTATAGGAAAAGAGGCAAAGTGGGTAAATGAATCTGAGGCATTTCAGTATATATTTGGATACACTTGCATAAACGATGTTACGGCCCGGGATCTCCAGGTAAAGGATGTTCAATATACAAGGGCGAAGGGATTCGATACCTTTGCTCCGATCGGGCCGGTTATAGAAACAGAAATCGATCCATCAGATTTAGAAATTTCGACATTCCTTAACGGTGAGCTAAAGCAACATTCCAGGACATCTGAAATTATTTTCAAAGTTCCTAGGCTCCTAAGCTTCATCTCAAGGGTCATGACGCTTCTTCCCGGAGATATAATCGCGACTGGCACACCATCTGGAATAGGTCCCATGAAAATTAGTGATAAAATAGAAATCAAGGTTGAAGGAATCGGGAATTTAAAGAATTATGTAGCCTAGTAATGCTCACTTTTTGCAATAATCATAATTACACAAATTCCACACGACGAGGACCGACTATAAGCACCGATTAAAATATGTGGCGGGCTAAAGCTCTCCGCTACATCTCAGAGTTCAGGACAGGTTAGGTCTCCATCCCAAATGCTTTATCGATGCGGGGTTGGAAAACCCCGCCTATCATAATTGATGACAATATTTATTATCGATAGTCGGGACATTCTTGTCCCGAT
>DASWID010000089.1 GCA_036397855.1 Thermodesulfobacteriota bacterium
TTCAGACAATTTATTACCTTAATTTTACTAGGCTCTTAATGGGGAGCAGTATAATGTATACACTAATTCGAATAATTAAACTTTAAGATTTTCAACTAGAAAGAATCCCAAAACAACAAGCTGTTAAGTTGTCTTTGTCTGGAACTTGAGTATAAAATGAGTTAGTCTCATGGTCAAAAGCAAACCCGAGTTGCCTTTGCTTATTTACGATGGTGATTGCGGAGTCTGTCGCCTCTGGGTGGACTACTGGAAGTCGTTGACCGGAGATAGAGTTAGATACGCTCCGTTTCAAAATGTTGCCGTAGATTTCCCCGAGATTCCTTCCGAGCATTTTAAAAAATTTGTTCATCTCATAACTCCTAATGGTGAGCTATTTAGAGGCGCTGAGGCTGTTTTCAGGATTTTGAGCTGCTGTCCGGGTAAGAGTTGGTTTCTATGGCTGTACGTGAGAATTCCTGGATTTTCATTTATATCCGAAGCTGTTTATCGTTCACTCGCATCACATCGATCTTTTTTCTACAAGGTCACTATGGCGCTTTGGGGCGAAAATCTTGGTCCTTATACATTCTTAATATCGCGCTGGGTGTTTCTGAGGGTTCTGGGAACGATTTATTTGATCGCTTTTTTTTCTTTCTTTACACAGACTCTTGGTCTTATAGGTAGTAATGGGATTCTGCCAGCGGATATTTTTTTAGGTTCATTGAAGATTAGCCTAGGATGGAAAGCGTATGTGGAGCTACCCACTCTAGCTTGGATAAATTACGGTGATGGATTTCTCCGATTTATCCCTTTTTGCGGAATGCTGTTTTCGTTGCTTCTCATCACGGGATTATTAACTGTGCCTGTTTTAATAATTCTATGGTTGCTATACCTTTCCCTGGTTAACATAGGCCAGGAATTTATGTCGTTTCAATGGGATGTCCTGCTTTTAGAAACGGGTTTTCTCGCGATCTTTTTAGCTCCATTGGCCGTTTTTGAAAGGACTACTAGCGGATCATCGCCCTCAAAAATTGTTCTGTGGCTTTTAAGATTCTTATTATTCCGTGTCATGTTTTCTTCGGGAATAGGTAAGATCGTCAGCGGAGATCCCACCTGGCGCGATTTCACCGCTCTCGCTTTTCATTATTACACGCAGCCGCTACCTACGCCAATTGCATGGTATATGTATCAGCTCCCACTTTGGTTCCAGAAAATTTCTGTTGGTTTTATGTATTTTGTTGAGATAGTGGTCCCGTTTTTCATTTTCGCTCCCAGGAGACTTCGGTTTTTCGCAGGAACCATGATCATATTTTTACAGGCTGTCATACTGCTCACGGGGAACTATACATTTTTTAATATGCTCACTATTGCGTTATGCATATTATTATTTGACGACTCATTTTTCAGGGCTATTTTGCCAACTAAATTCAAGATTCATACTGTTTCTCAACAGGCTTACATCAAATCTGGTTCCGGATTTTCAATGAAAAAACTTCCTGCCATTTTATTTTTCGTCTTTATGTTTGCCCTGGGATGTATCCAGGTTGGAAAGGCAGTGGTCGGTTATAGCAATATGCCGAGGGTTTTCCAAAATGTCATACGTTGGGTTTCGCCATATAGGATTGTAAATAGTTATGGACTGTTTACAGTAATGACCACCTTCCGCCCTGAGATTATTGTTGAGGGAAGCAATAATGGGAGAGAGTGGTACGAGTATGTTTTTAAATATAAGCCTGGGGATCTAAAGAGGCCGCTACCATGGGTAGCTCCACTCCAACCCAGACTCGATTGGCAAATGTGGTTCGCAGCACTGGGAAGCTATCGAGCTAATCCATGGTTTACTAATTTTATGTCGCAGATACTTGCGGGCTCACCGGAAGTTTTGAACCTTCTAGAAAAGAATCCCTTTCCTGAAAGTCCACCCAAGTATCTTCGTGCATCGGTTTATGAATATAATTTTACAAATCTAGAAACTAGGAGAACTACGGGTGATATATGGAGTAGGGAACTTAAGGGGCTTTATTTGCCTGTTCTGAGTCTACGAAATAATTAAGACGGATTTAGCCCTGATATCGTAACCTGATAAAAAAATTGGCAAAGATATTTTTATAGAGTGTTTCTAAAATAATTATGTTATTATATGAACGGCCTATCTAATGGAGGAGGTGTCCATGCCGCTAAATGTTAATTCGAGAGAAAAAGAGCCAGGGGTTTTCGTTGTATCTTCTGAAGGTTCGCTTGACACCAATACATATTCAATCCTGGAAAAGCAGGTAGATTCAATTTTGGAGGGATCTCCAAAAGTTATTATTTTTGACATGGAGTATTTAAACTATATAAGCAGTATGGGCGTTAGGGTGGTACTAAAAGCGAGGAAAGCCCTTGAAAAATATGGTGGAAATCTTGTTCTATTGAACCTTAAACCACACGTCAGGAAGGTATTTGATATTATAAATGCTCTGCCCTCAGAACAGGTATTTGCCAGCGTTGAGGAAATGGACCAGTATCTAGATCGAATGCAGAGAAAAATTATCGAAGGTTAATGTCCTGCACTACATCTATCACATATTGCTGGTAGCTCAATAGGCCTATTTATTTTAGATCTAATTCGGATTGGCTTTTTTCTTCATGATTAGCAGATTCCTCTCGTCCTTCCTCTTGTACTGTAATGAATCCATATGATTCTTCACTAAATGAATTCCGAGTCCCCCGATTGGTCTTTCCTCTAGTGGTTTATCTATATCAGGCGCATCAACTTCCAATGGATTAAAGGGCTTTCCGTCATCCTCTACTTCGATATAAACCTGGCCTTGATGTAAATTCATGCGCACATTTATTACATGCTCATTGTGATCATCGTAGCCATATGCAATAACATTCGCAAGTATTTCTTCTAGAGAAAGATTTAGCGCAAAGACCGTGTCCGGAGGCAATTTATTAGATGCACAAAATTCGTCGATTATTTGGCTCATTCTGACAATCTCGGTCAGATCGTTCTTGAGTTCAACTGATATTTTCTTGCTCATTCCCCTGAAAATCTTATAGCCATTACGGTTATATCATCCGCTTGAGGAGCCCCGGACGAAAAATTAATAATTTCAGCAAGGGTAGCTCGTATGATGTCCTCAGGATTGAAATCTTTTTGATTTGCTAAAAAGTTCATTAATCGTTCTTCAGAATACATTTCGCCGGCGCTATCCGTCGCTTCTGTAACTCCGTCCGTGAAGAGAAATATTCCATCTCCAGTATCCAGAGTTATTTTTCCAGTCGAATAAATTCCCCCGTTCGATACACCCAAAGCCGTTCCAAAGCCATCCTCTATGACCTTTAATCCTAGCGCCCTTGATAATAGGTAAGGAGGATTGTGTCCACCGTTGCTGTATGAGACTTCTCCGGTTCTCGTATTTAGTATTCCAGAGAAAATGGTCGCAAACATTACTGTATCATTATCGACGCACAGCTCGTTGTTAACCAACGAAAGGGTTTCTCCCGGAGCCATGCCATATGTGGTTTTTGCTTTTATAAGAGTTTTGGTTACTGCCATGAAAAGAGAGGCCGGTACCCCCTTGCCCGACACATCGCCTATGCAGAAAAACAATTGATCATTGTCTACGAAGAAAAAGTCGTAAAAATCACCTCCCACCTCTTTTGCTGTTTCAATTGATGCAAATATTTCAAATTCCTTTCTATTGGGAAATGGCGGGAATATCTTTGGCAAGATACTCATTTGTATTTCACGCGCTACACTTAGCTCGCTCTCTATTCTTTCCTTAGCCGCGGTAGTCTCCGTTAGTTCTTTTATATAATTTTTTAGTGATCGTTCCATGTAAATGAATGAATCGGTCAGTTTCCCCACTTCATCCCCCGATTTAGAAAGGGGTATTTCAGTATCCAGATTTCCAAGGGCGATATCTTTTGTCGCATCTGCGAGCAGCCTGAGCGGTTTTGTAATAGAACCCGAAATGCCGATGATCATTATTAACAGGATCGATAACCCTGCAATTCCGATAATGAAGACATTCCTATTTAGTCTCGTTATGTCTGACATTAGTTCATCCTGTGGGAAAAGCACGGCCAGAGACCATCCACTCGTAGATAAGGGGGCAAAAAACATCCAGTATTTTTCATCTGAATTAATGCCATTGAGTGGTACAAAACCGGACTGTCCAGAAATCATTCGTCTTCCAATTTCTCGAAGTTCCTGATCTTCACGTTGCTCCGCTAGGCTGAATATAGTTTCATTCATTATCAAACTGCTGTTTGGATGCGTTACTATCGTACCATTTTTGGAGATTAGAAATCCGTAACCTGTCTTGGAGATCTGGATTGATGATAAAATCTTTTCCAACCAGTCAAGCGAGATGTCAGCGGTTACGATGCCCATGAATTTCTTTTTACCGTTCGAGTTTTTGTAGAATGGCACTGAATAAGTGGACATTATTATGTTCCCGCCGCCCTCATCGTAATACGGTTCGCTCCATTGTGGTTTATTCAGCTCTTTGGGAATTTGGTACCAGTCCCAGTAAAAATATCTGTATGATTCACCACCAAGAAAGGTGGATTTTATGGTTCCGTGGTCTTTGTAGAAGTAAGGAGCGAAATAAAGTGAGTCCTTATCGAATGTATATGGCTCGAATGCTATGGTGGATCCAAAGATCTCCGGGTTATTCTCGACTATGGTGCGTATGAGATTCAATATGTCGCTCTTATTATATCCAGAATACTCCAAAAAATAGGCTAGATTCTCGGGTATTTTCTCAAAGGATTGCAATATTGTTTCAATTCTATTCACTGCATTGAAGGTCAGGTTTTTAGCATTCTCCCTTACGTTGTTTAAGATTAGCTTTCGTGAGATTTGATAGGTGTAACCGAAGATGATCATGAAAATTATTGCTGTGGTAGAAAGAATTAAAATACTGAGTTTGAATGCGATTCCTTTGTTTTTAAGCATTTCAATTGCAAACTTTGTAGAATTCTCTCAATTCAGGGGGATCTTTTATTAATCCAGTTTTTTTAAGTTGATCGGTCACTCTATTATAGTCTTCTTCTTTGAGCACGCCGATAGTTGTTAACTCTCCATCAGCTAAAATTATGTCCTTCATTCTCTCTAGCATCCACTTTTGGTGTACCCGGTTTGCAGGCAGTTTTGAATTGCGCATGTACTTCAGGACAATGTCTATGGCCTCGTCAGGATTTTCAAACGCATATTTCCATCCTTCGATTGAAGCTTTTACGAAGGCGCAACTGAGGGAAGGGTCTTTCTCAAAATTTTCCTTTGATGTATAGATGCCGTCCTCAGGAAAATTCAGGCCATAATCATCGAAGAAGAAGGTTCTTAGTTCCTCGGGATCAATACCGTTGTTTAATATAGTATGATATTCGTTATACCACATAGCCGAAGCCACATCTACACCGTCACGGAGGAAGAGATTAATCGATTGAGATTGGGGTATTATTTTTGGCTCCACCTCGTATTTTTTGAAAAGGGCACGGGCTTGTACTTGAAATTCCGGACCCCAAAGCCCAATCTTTTTCCCATCCATCTCCTTTGGATCATTGATCTTACTGGATTTTTTTGCAACGAGCATTAGGGCAGAGCGTTGAATAATCTGTGCTATATTTACGAGATTGACTTCATCCGCCCTTTCTCTTATGGCGGTAGAAAGAAACATTGTAGCAAAATCGGCCTTTCCATTCTTCAAGTACTCTGTAGATGGACTGTCAGGCCCCCCACTCATAATTGCCAAGTCAATACCATATGCTTTGTAGATTCCCTTTTCATAGGCAACGTAATAGCCAGCGAATTGCGCCTGATGAGACCACTGCGGAATAAATATCGCCTTTTTTGAAAAAGAATCGTCCGCTTTTGTATGAAGACCATTGACCCAACTGCTTAAAAAGACCAAACAAAATATAATAGATGTTTTCATTTATTATTAAGACTATATTATAAGCTAATCAGACATCTTATTGTGGGGATTACGATTTCCTAGGATTTTTTTTACGTTTGTAGCTTTGATGATTTCCTTTTTTCAATCTTTTACGAGGGGAAAAATGACCATAGGTGATTTTAAACTATTCTTTTTGATAAAGATACTCACAGAACATAACAATTTAGCTCTATCGCTTGATTAAAGACGGGAAAGGGTAAGAACCCTAGGCCGGCCACCAAAACCGAAAGGGCAATTTCTGGAAGGGATGACTCAAACCCAGGGTTCGATGAAGATTATAACTGAAATTTTTACTTTTGAAACATAATATTTCAACTTAGTGTCACTATTGAGGATTAGAAAATCCATTGGTTCTCTAAGTAGTGCTTTCCGAATTTATTTGTGGGTGCATATAATCTAAATATTTCTCGCGTTAGGTTCTTAGGTCGTACCTCTCTGTAAGATTTGGGTTGCCGCTTCTGTTGTAATTTCATCGGAAACAACAATTGTCAAAATTGGTAGTCCAAGGTTAATTCAAAGTTGATTAGTGGTATTAGACCGATTATTAGTGTTGTGATACATTAATAAAAAGAATTTTTAAAGGTTTAATTCTTTTTACAAAGTAATACTAGATAACGATCTTGATATGAATTGTTCGTTTGTTTTCAACAACATTTATTGAGTGCATGCCTTAATTTATTGATGCCATAAAACGTAAGGAGATCCAAATGAAAAATGGAAAAGTTTATCGGTCGGAGTTGACACCTTTATCGTTTTTGCGGCGTAGTGCCTTTGTATATCCTAAGAAAATTGCAGTTGTATATGGCAAAAGACGCTATACATACAGGGAACTTGGAGAAAGGGTGAATCGTTTTGCTTCCAGTCTTATAACTTCGGGACTGAAAAAGCACGAAAGAGTTGCTTTTCTCTTACCCAACACACCTGCATTGCTCGAAGCTCATTTCGCAGTTCCAGCTGCACGTGGCGTTATTGTCGCAATAAACACTCGCCTTAGCCCAGATGAGATTAAATACATACTCGATCATTCAGGGGCTCGCTTCCTCTTTTTTGATGAAGAACTAAACAAGCTTGTTGGAAAGATTGATCATAATCGTATAAGAGTGGTACAGGTTGAGAATTCTGGAGAACCAGATGACCCTTATGAAAAATTCATCTCAAAAGGCTCTCCGGAACCTTTTCAAGACATGATAGAGGATGAAGAAGAGTCAATATCTATTAACTATACATCGGGCACAACTGGTAGACCTAAGGGTGTTATTTATACCCACAGGGGCGCGTATCTAAACTCCCTCGGTGAGGTAATTGAGACAGGTATGAATGCGGACAGCGTATTTTTGTGGACATTGCCGATGTTTCATTGTAATGGTTGGTGCTTTACGTGGGCTGTTACGGCAGTGGGAGGCAAGCATGTTTGTTTGAGAAAGGTAGACCCAGGCCTTATTTGGGATCTTATCAATGAAGAAGCTGTGACACATATTAACGGGGCCCCTACAGTCTTTACGATGTTATTGAACAATCCTAAGGCTAAGAGACTAGAGAGGGCTTTGACGGCTACGATTGCTGCTGCTCCCCCCTCTCCAACGCTTTTTAAGCAGCTGAGATCCTTCAACTTTCGACCTATCCATGTGTATGGATTGACCGAGACCTATGGACCCATCTCTGTTTGCTCATGGCAGAAGAATTGGGATGACCTTTCCATCGAAGAGCAAGGTAGTCTTCAGTCCCGACAGGGTCAGGGATATGTTACAGCCGACCTCTTGCGGGTTGTAGACAGTGAAAATAATGATGTATCGAGAGATGGCAACACCATTGGGGAGGCTGTTATGCGTGGCAATAATGTAATGAAGGGGTATTATAATGACCTCAGATCGACCAAAGAGGCTTTTCAAGGGGGTTATTTTCATTCTGGCGATCTTGGGGTGTGGCATCAAGACGGTTACATCGAACTCCGGGATCGCAAAAAGGATATCATTGTCTCCGGCGGTGAAAATATCTCTACGATCGAGGTTGAGCAGACTATAATAAAGCACCCCGCAGTTTTGGAGTGCGCCGTGATTGCAATACCAGACGAGAAATGGGGAGAACGTCCCAAAGCCTTTGTTACGCTTAAGGAATCTCTTTCTATAGTAGAAGAAGAGTTGATAGCGTTTTGTCGAAACAATCTAGCCCACTTCAAGT
This sequence comes from Thermodesulfobacteriota bacterium, assembly GCA_036397855.1. NCBI lineage: Bacteria > Pseudomonadati > Thermodesulfobacteriota > Thermodesulfobacteriota bacterium. Next base: position 8,109 of record DASWID010000089.1, read on the forward strand.
GCCCTGACAAGGTTGAGTTCTGCGAGCTTCCTAAGACTTCTACAGGTAAGGTTCAGAAATACCTGTTGCGAGAAAAGGAATGGAAAGACAAACAGAAGGGGATCAACTAGTGAATAATACTTTGCTCTGAAAGCTCAAGGCTAATCCTTAATTATTTTGGTTTGGTTGTTCATAATCACAATATGCAGTTCAGCGGTTCTTCCGTCATCAAATCTTACTTGATATGCTTTACCCACCATCTTCTTAACGCCGGCTATGATCGTACCCTTCAAGCCGGGTTCAAATTCCTGGGTGCCTGATTTAATCTTGAGTTTTACTTCAAACCTTGTGCCTGGCTGATACATTTTCCTATACCTCGATAATATTCAAACAACCTGCCATAACGATACTCTGAAACTGAAGTCATTCCGAAGACCAGATTAGATCTTTTCGTATATGTTAGCGAAAAAATTTATC
>DASWID010000090.1 GCA_036397855.1 Thermodesulfobacteriota bacterium
TTATATCAATTACGCCCGCAATGGGTTAAATAAAAATCGGCTTTGATGGAGGTGGCAACCATTGAAGTGTATTGAGGGGTACCATAAGTCCCTTTTGGTAAAGGTACCCGTTTTTCTTTCTGCAAATCCCAATCGTCCTGAACGCTGCCATTCAATCCGAGGGGATTCATTGGCTCGAGAAGCCGTCGTTGAGGGATACTTGGTAACTCAGGTGAAGAGGAAGGTGATGCCTATCAAATAAATCCAGAGGGAAGCGTATTACGATAACTACACCTGATGTAGCGCTTAAGGTAGGATGGTATCGGTTATCGTAAGAGTCCATGGTTTTAATTGATTCCATCAGGAATCAAAAATAAAAGGAGGTGAATTATGAGTAAATTTGTTTCAACTATAGTATTGATGCTTTTTGTCGGAGGCGTTGTGTTTCTCACGGCAAAAACTGTCTCTGCAGGAGTTTACTCTCCTGGATGTTCACAAATTGAGGGTGTTGATGCGACAACTCTTGTTGGCGGTACTTGTACTGTTGCTGGTACTTGTACTATTGGGCTTTGTGACGACGGTGTGACCGTGTGTGTAACCAGCGATGATTGCTCAGATCTCTGTAGCAATGATAACTCGAATTGTGACGAAGATACTGACTGTGGAAGTAGCTTCTGCGGAATAATTGGTACGCCGGGAGTAACAGGGTTTAACAAAAACGGTAAAGAAGTCGATAATATGGATACCGATGACTTTACAGATTCGCTAGAAATGTGCATAAACGATGCTCTTATCGGATATTGCACAACGAAATTAGGGGATGATAATGGTGTTATTGAGCTTTTCAACACTCAACTTCAGGGACCCAATGATAATAAATCGGGATTCTGTATCTCTTTTAATGACACGAGTGGGTGTGCTATAACAGAATGCAGTGACCATGTTGATAATGAACCAGCGGCATGTGTTGCGGGCATGTGTGTAAACGGTGGCGGAACCGATGGCGCGGGTGCCTGTACAGTAGATGGTGATTGTGATCCAGGGGATGGATTCGTTGACTTCCCTAATGATCCACAGTGTTCGGACTACGATGACGACGACGAGAGTGCATAAGCACATGATTCATAACCTCGTAAGGATTTGGGGCAGGCTACATTGTCTGCCCCAATTATCCTACGGGGTGAGCCCCGAACCTCATATTGTTTTGGTTGCCCTGTCCACCTGGATTCTCTGGATACTCTATTTTAATTTCACCGGGAACCTTTGATGTTTTACTTTGAGTTTGAGGGCTGAGCCCGAAAGGTTTTTTTCAGATATGGGGAGTTAAAAGTATTAGTGATTCTCGGTAGTTGCACTACGACCTTAAAAAAGTGCTTGACATTCCGAGGATTTTTTAGTATAAGGGGTAACTGATTTCTAAAAATTAAAATGGGTTAGATGAAAATCATTCCGGAGGAGGATGGAGACAATACCTGCCCATAATTTTTTTCTTTTAAGTAGGAATACTTGCTACAAGCTCTTACGGAGGACTCTTGGATATGCTTAACCTCTTACACTGTGATGATAAAACGATTTCTGAGCTAGAAGATGAACTAAACTATATACCCCTTACCCTTATGGAGAAGACGATCTTGAGACACATCGTGTGCGGATACAGCGATAGCAGCATTGCAAGGGAACTTTCAATCACTGTCAGGACAGTTAAAAAACATAGAAACGGCATAATGAAAAAATTGGATATCCATAAATCTGGGGCAAAAAAGGGGAAGAGCTAACTGTTTTTCCTTTTGTCGATAGCTATAGGAATTCACGGGGTCGGTGCTGACCCTTATACCGATTTAGCAATTCTATCATCCAACGTCGATCCTCTAAAACATCCTATTTTTACTTTACCCACGACCCTGGATATTTTGGTGTAACAATTAAAAAAGATGGTGGAGGACTAAAGTCCTCCGCTACGTCGCAATGCACCCTCCTCGACAAACCAATGTAGGGTCTGTCCCCCGAGCGGGCTTAGGACTGATCGGGGATCAGTCCCTACAGAACGAGGTGGGACAGACGTCCGCAGACTTTACGCTCTGCTAAAGGTTAAGGAGATTGCTTCGACCCCTTCGACTGGGCTCAGGACTTCTCGCAATGACAATAGAGGGCTTGGCATCGCACTCACGGGGTCCATTGTTTGGGTAGGGTCGAGCGCTAACCCATTGTTTTTTAGATGTGGTAATTTATTTCAACTTACTTCTAACAGCCTCAATAATCTTTTCAGCTAATGATATCGCATTAAGGGCATCTTCTTCATTATAGGTTTTGTATGGCACCGCAGGACTTGCAAGCGCATCTGGATAACGGGTGGGTATGTAGTAGCGGTCAAGAATCTTGCCGTATTCAATAAACTCTTCAAAGTCCCTATCACGCTGACTGCACATCGCTGCAAGCTCCTGAACAGAGTGTTCCACGATGCGGCGGCGTTTTTTTGCGATTAAAAACGCCTTTAGCGCTACCTGTGCGCTCTGTTCAGACATAAAACATACATCCGAATAAAATCCTCCGTCCAGATTATGTCTAGCAACTTTAAGATTATGCTCAGCCTGTGAAAGCCATCTTAGAGCCTCTTCTTTTTCAAGCTTGATAAATGACCCTCCCCTCTTTTAAGACTTTCTCAATGAAAGGATTACCACTGCGTTTCATTTCTTCAAACTCTTCATCTGTATAAACAAATACATCAACTTTTCCAAGATCATTGTCCAAGAATTTAGCAGCCTCAATCAGTCTTTCAATGAAACGTTTGTCCGTCTGCTTAATTACAACCACATCAATATCGCTATACTCATCCGCGTCTTCACGAGCGCATGAACCAAAAATGATGATTTTTTGCGGCTGGTACCTCAAAAGACATCTTTTTACTCTTTCAATCTTTTCCATATTAAAAACTGGTGAAGCTTTCTAATACTGTTTTTTGAAATTCCTGCTATCCATTTTTAAAATCTAATAATTTGTTATTCCACATATCATGACTACAAACATGATAAATGAGTTATCCAGGAAATGAAAATTATTAAAACTAAAAGATCCTGGGGTCGCCATAACCTTGTACCGGGTTAGTAAGGTAAGCAACTTTAGGTCACTAAAATACCTTCTGCCCGTTTCACGCGCGACCCGCCTGGGTATTTCAGTATGTAGGGCCTGTCGCGCGCCAACAAGCTTGGATAAAAGGACTGATGTGGGAATCAGTACGTACGTTCTTAATGGAATATAGGGTTTTATTTATTATCTAGAATACAAAAGGGGTCAAGTCTTCAATTGCCAATTGTTCTAATAATTTAAATAACTAAAACAAATAGGGACATATACTATTTATTCTATTCGATCTGCTCTATTGCCCTTCTCGTTAGCAATGCTTCGGTATTGGAAGAGGGTTGCCCGGCCAGCGCAATGACTATAATCTTTGTCGTCGCCCTAGATGTTAGATAATTCGGGGACATAATGGGTGTCCCCGCGAGAAAAATGTGGGTCTGGCTTGCATAATTTCATTAGCGTCTCACGAACCCGCGGAGGGGATCTACGCGTGTAACTTCTTTGATAAGATCAAAGTGTTTGTCAGTAGTAACTATCCGTCTGATTCCATTATTTACCATGACAGCCGCGTGGACTATGTCTCTTGGAGCTATGCGAGCTTTGCTATAGTTTCGAGCAAGTTCCATCATCTTCCAAACTTCGGAAGGACCAACAGCTAACATTTCTAGACGTAGGAGGAAGAAATCATTGCACACAGAAATTGCAATCTCCCCCCGCCCGATGAGGGCATAGCGATACAATATCTCTTGAAAAACTTCGCTATCTGTCACTGGAGTTCCAAACCTCTCTTGAAAAGAACCATCCGCTATTTGACGAATTACTCTGACACATGGTTTTTTATAGGGATGTGCCTTTCCTCGGGCATACATGACGATGTTGGTATCAATCAAAAAGATATCCTCCCTTACCATTTCGTATGCCCCCGCGCTATTAGCTTTTCTATCTCTTCCCACTCTGGAATCTCTTCTTGAGCGGAAACTATGCGTTCAGCCGCTTTTATCCTCTCGTCAGGAGAAACCTTGCTTTTAGCTAGTATGGCCTTCTCAACAGCCTCTCTCACCAGTGTTCCTACAGAAGACTTACGCCGCCTTGCCTCTTCCTCTAGCTTTCGATATTGCTCCGGATCAAAAAGTATCATTGCCTTTCTAGTAAGCGTTGCCATACGTAAATCTCCTTTTTTCAGTATCTAGATATAGATACTAATATTCTTGATCAGTACATGTCAAGGGGCCTTACGTAGATATAGATAAAAAGGGGAACGCACCTCTTTTTTGGGCTTACCTATTTCTCTTAGGCCTTCCCATGGGTCTGTAGTGTAATATTCTACCTGCTATCTTCTCCAATTTCCTAATAAATAGGGACATA
>DASWID010000091.1 GCA_036397855.1 Thermodesulfobacteriota bacterium
CCCATAAGTAGCAACAATAACATTGGTAGCATCATAGACATCACAGTCTTCATGCCCCAATATCTCAACAAACACCTTTTCATCTGACCCTTTCCTCCTTTGAGAGGGATTTCCAAGTCAAGTGCAGCAAAAGCTGTGCCATTGAGAAGATAGAACACTAATTCCCCGTGTTCATTAGATTTGACAAATCGACTCAAGAGATGTCTGAAACAATTTATGGAAGGAAAAAATGCTTACTGCCTAGTAATTAAGCATTTAAGACCCTCAATTAGGCACTTAAATACCCTGCAAAATATTGAAAAAAATTCCAACTGTGTTTCTTATTAAAAATTTATAGAACTCGTGTTGTGTTCTACAAGTTGCAAATCAATATACAAGTATACTTGCGACATTAGCAAACAGAGACAAAAAATCAACAGTAATCGCCTTTTTCCACTTAAATTTCCAGTTGTTTTCCCTTCGTTTCAGGGAGGGTCATCACAACTATTGCTGCGGCAATTGCAAACACTGCTACAGTAATAAGTGCATGACCATAGCCATATAATCCAGCAATAAACCCTACCATCGGCGGAGCTATAGCAGAAACACCCCTACCAACGTTGTAACAAAATCCCTGAGCGGTTCCTCTTGCTCTAGTAGGAAATATCTCAGAGAATATAGCACCAAAACCAGAATAAAATCCAGTACCAAAAAATCCAATGAATGGCCCAAGAACGAGAACCGTAGTCAAGTCTTTTGCATGTCCAAAAAACCATACCAACACAGCCATGGCAAGAAGGTAAATAACAAAAACGGGACGTCTTCCAAAACGATCACTGATCCAACCAAATGTATTACAACCTACAAACGCTCCAACATTGATCGGAATAATCCACGCAAATCCCTTCGGTCCCAATCCCACTCCGCCCTCCTCAACCGGCCTAGATAGAAATTGGGGAATCCAAAAATAAAGCCCCCAGTAGGCTATCATACATAAGCTCGTAAGGACCGTAGCCGTAATGGTATACCTGATCAAATCCCTCCTAAAAATTTGTCCAAGTGTAAAACTTTGTCCTTTCTCACCGAGTTTCCCCTCTTTCCTCATGTCTGCAGTTTTCTGCCAGATCTCGGGTTCATCAAGGTGTCTCCTGATATAGAAAACCAAAAAAGCAGGAGTTATTCCAACCAAGAATAGAATCCTCCATCCAACATTCACATCAAAACCTGGAATAATTAAAGTGGCAAGTATTCCTGCCAAAATGTAACCAACAGCCCATCCACTTTGTACCATACCAATGACCTTACCCCTATGCTGCTTCGGCCAGCTCTCTGCGACTAAAACCTCGCCGGATGCCCATTCCCCCCCCATACCGAGACCCAGAAATAAGCGACAAACTATCAGAAACCACACGGTAGGGGAAAAAGCGCTAAGACCTGTGAATAGAGAATACACGAGTATCGTATAAGTTAACGCCCGAACCCTGCCTATATAATCTGAAACTATTCCGAATACCGCTCCGCCGAAGGCCGATGAGAAGAGTGTTACGGAGAAAATGGTTCCCACCTGTGACGGAGAAAGGGAAAATACTTCAGCTATGCTTGAAACCGCAAAGGCAAATAATAGAAGATCCATGGCATCCAATGTCCATCCTAAAAAGGCTGCTATGAATGCCTTCCACTGATCTGAATTTATGTCCCTATACCAACCAAATAGACCTGGTTTTGGTGCGGTAAAACCTGTTAGCTCATTACTCATAATTGCCTCTCCGATAAAATTACAACTAGAAATTTCATTCGACCATCCTACTAAATTTAAACTTTCGTGTCAATGACAATATTAAGTTTGTTGACTTGAGGATCTTATAGCGTTAAATTGTAAGGTAAGCAATGAATAAAAAATTTCTATACTTGGAAACCTATGGCTGTCAGATGAATGAATACGATTCGGACAGGATCAGGAATAGTGTCGACTTAGAGATAACTCAAGATCCTCAAAAAGCCGATGTAGTTATCATTAATACATGCGCCATAAGAGAAAAAGCCGATCAAAAAGCATTCAGCAGTTTGGGAAGATTTAAACACTTAAAAGCTAAAAATCCAAACTTAATAGTTGGTATTGCCGGGTGTGTCGCTCAACTCTACGGAGAAAAGCTCCTGAAAAAGATCCCACATTTAGACCTTGTCTTGGGACCGCGCGCCATTCCCAGTTTGCCTAAACTCTTAACACAGATCGAAAAAGAGAAAATGAGAAACGTGGAAACCTCCCTCGATTTAGAGGAGATATTCGAAGTTGAACCATATCATGAAAATGGCAAAGTATCCGCATTCGTATCTGTGCAGCAAGGTTGTAATAAAACGTGCTCATACTGCATTGTCCCCTTTGTGAGAGGAAAAGAAATCAATAGACCTTTAAATGATATATTAACTGAAACCAAAAACTTGCTTACAAAAGGTGTGAGAGAAGTTACGCTCATTGGACAAACTGTGAATTCTTGGAAGGCCAACGGTTACAAATTTGGCGATCTCTTAAGAAAAGTCGCAGAAATAAAAGAATTACTTAGAATTCGCTTTACAACATCATACCCTCGTGATGTCACTAAAAAGATGATCTATGCCATGAGAGAGGCGCCAAAGGTATGTCACCATATTCACCTTCCGGTTCAGTCTGGCTCAAATAGAATATTGGCGATGATGAAGAGGACTTATACAAAGGAATCATATTTAGATATAATAAAGGCATTAAGAGAGTCGATCCCTGATATCGCAATAACAACAGATCTGATAGTCGGATTCCCAGGGGAAACGGAGCAGGATTTCAACGAAACTTTGGAATTGATCAAGGAAGTGGAATTTGACACCAGCTTTTCTTTTAAATTTTCGCCACGCCCCGGAACGCCAGCAGCCGAAAGCAACAAACTAGTACCAGAAATTATCTCAAACAAAAGATTAGCTATGTTACAGAACATTCAAAAAGAAATCACAATTCGCAAGAATCAAAAAAAGGTAGGCACCGTAGAAGAGGTTTTGGTTGAGGGTGAGAGCAGAAATGATCCATCATGGCAATCTGGCAGGAATACTCATAATCAAATAGTTAATTCCCCTGGACCACTTAGTCTCAAAGGTAAGATAGTGAATGTGCGGATCTCTGAAGGTCTACAAAACTCCCTCAGGGGAGAATTGTTACAATAAAAACTAACGGAGGTGTATTATGATATTCGAAATGAAGGTCTCTGGTATAGCTTTAGATCCTTTTACTAACAGCCCAATTGTAATTCTCAAGGATCTCTCTGGAGAAAAAATACTTCCAATCTGGATAGGGTTTATGGAAGCCAGTTCAATTGCAATGGAACTTGAAAAAACACCAAGGGTCAGGCCTTTAACCCACGACCTTATGAAAAATTTATTGGAAAACTTGAATTTTTCCGTTTCAAGAGTCGAGGTAACTGATTTAAGAAACGACACATTTTACGCAGAAATACATATAAAAAGGGATAGCGAGGAATACATTCTGGACTCCAGGCCCAGCGATGCAATAGCCATCGCGCTAAGGACTGGTTCAAGCATTTGGGTCAAAGACGAGGTTTTTGAAAAATCCAAGAAGTTGGATTTTGATGAGAGTAAAGAAAAACTTTCCGATCTTCTCGATAAGATTCCACCAGGTGATTTTGGAAAATATAAGATGTAATTATAAATGCATTTGAGATGTACTAATTTCATGCTTTGATAATCTGTACCGTAGCGAACGCAAGGAGATACCGAGATTTTTTGCCGCTTCTGTTTTGTTTCCTTTGCTAGCTTTTAGAGCACTACCTAACAATTGTTTTTCGACATTATTGAGTATGGTATCCAAACCCATCTTTGAATAGTTGTAGTTATCAAGTTCCACTAAATTTTCCCCATAAACAAGATTCGGTAATGTCTCTGGAAGAATCAGATCAGCGTTTTCAAGCGCTATACACCTCACTATTATATTTTCAAGCTCCCTGACATTTCCAGGGAACTGATAGCTCTCCAATATGCTAAGTGCAGCCCGAGAAATATCATGAATGTCCGTCCCCATCTCCTTCGAATACTTATTGATGAAATGTAAAACCAATAACGGTATATCTTCCTTACGTTCTCTTAAGGGTGGGAGTGATATCTTTATTACATTAAGTCTGTAGAATAGATCCTCACGAAAATTACCATTTAGCACCTCTTCCTCAATTTTCTTATTCGTGGCTGCAATAACTCTTAAATCAACTTTAGTGTCTTCAGATGCGCCTAAGGGTCTGATCTTTTTCTCCTCAATTGCCCTCAGAAGTTTTACTTGAAGGTGTGGGGATAACTCGCCGATCTCGTCCAACAAAATGGTACCACCGTCAGCAATCTCGAAAATTCCTTTTTTATCTCTAAGGGCTCCAGTAAAGGCACCTCTCCTGTAACCGAAAAGCTCACTCTCGATAAGGGAATCTGGTAGTGCACCACAATTAACAGGAACGAACGGACCAGCATGCCTTATCCCACTATGGTGTATCGCCAAAGCTACAAGCTCTTTACCCGTTCCGCTCTCACCCGATATTATAACGTTTACATTTAGCTTCGATACTTTCTTAATGAGGTCGAAGACTCCGAGCATGGAAGGACTATTCCCAATTATATGACCAAAGCCGTATTGTTTCTCCATTTCCTTTTTCAATCTTAGACATTTGCGATCGCTCTTTTTCTTTTCGAGTGCCTCCTCTATTACCTTTTTCAATTCATCAATCTTGAACGGTTTTGCAATGTAGTCATAGGCACCAAGCTTCATTGCTTCTAAAGCAGTTTCGTGTGAGGCGTATGCCGTAATCATTATTACGCTCGTTTCGGGACTCTTTTCGTTTATTGTTCTTAACAGGTCAATGCCATTTATTGTTGGCACTACGATGTCAAGAACAGCTAAGTCGTAAAGATTATTTTCCATCCTGTTAATCGCTTCACTACCGTCTGCCACAGTTTCAACCATATAGCCAATTTTGTTAAGCATCATGCCCAGAAATTCTCTTATGCCTGGTTCATCGTCGACCACTATGATCCTGCTCGGTTCATTCCCCATAATTCGCCTCCGATCTCATATGATTGGATATAGTACTTATCAATTTCAGCCAACGCGATAATCTTAAATATCTACATAGATCCTAACCTTGTTTTCTGGACCGTTTGTATCAAAGTGACGATATGGGCTTCAGTTTTCAATCATAAGACATTAGAGTACAACCGTTACCAAAATGCTTTATCTTAAGAAAAGAACCAACAATTTCAATAAATGACAATTCCATCAATTCGATCGCAATCACGCAATCTGCTACCAACCCCTGACTGCCTTATTAATTTGATCAGTCAAGTATCAACTCAGGTAGGAAATCAACAAAATAATTATATTACTAGAACCCATAAATATTATAGCCAATAGAAATACAAAAGTGCTCAGTTTTAATCATTAATCAAATTTTTCGGGTAGTGTGTAATCCTGCGGGAAGCCGAAGGGCATAAGGGTGGCTAAAGACATACATCTTGGTCAAAGACACCCATTTTAGTCATTGATGACATTTCAGAAACTGTCATTTTTATACTGAAGAGAGAATGTAGCAACCGCTCCCACCGAACGGCCATAATTCTTCCTTGTCATTGGGTTTTGTTTGAACTTATTTCAGGCTCAGGGGGGAGTACATTCCTTTACAAAGGTAACATGATAGCATGTAATTATGAGATTATTGCTCGAATGACTTTCTTGGCCCTGTGACAAGATATATAGAATTTGCAATTCAAAAATCAAGAAGCAAGTGTTGAGATGAGTTTGAACATTGGTAGATACATCGCAATTACAATAACCCCTACAGTAACTCCTAAAAATACAATTATTGCAGGCTCGAGTGCTGACATTAAAGCGGCTATGGCAACATCCACTTCGTCGTCGTAAAAATCACCAATCTTGTTAAGCATTTCTTCTAAACCGCCAGTTTGTTCTCCAACAGAAATCATCTGAACTACCATCGGAGTAAAGATCTGAGGCCTTATTGAAAGCGGCTGGGCGAGCGTTTGTCCCTCGCTAACACTCTTCCTCGCTTCCAGTATCGCTTCTTGAACAACTATATTACCCGATGCTTTTGAAGTTATTTCTAATCCATCTAAAATTGGAATACCACCAGCGATAAGTGTAGCCAGAGTCCTGGAAAACCTCGCAATAATTATTTTGAGCCTTAGGTCTCCCACTATCCAAAGTTTTAGGAGAAAATAATCGAAAATCCTCCTAACCCTAATTGAGCGACGATAGAGTAGAATTATAAATATCGAAATAAGCATAATTGATCCGATAATGTAGAGAATATTACTCCTCGCAAAAAAACTGATGTTAATAATATACTGAGTAAGTGTAGGAAGGGTCGTACCCAAATCTTTGAAGACCTCAGCAAATGTGGGAACAACAAATATTATTACAAGAGAAAGCACGAGTATAGCAACGAGTATTACAATTGCTGGATAAATTAAGGCACCCTTAACTCTTCTCCTAATGGCCTCAATCTTCTCTAAATAAATCGCAAGTCTCAGAAGCACTACATCAAGAACACCACCTGCCTCGCCTGCCCTAGCCATGTTCACATATAGACTATCAAAAGCTTTCGGATGCTTTGAAAGTGCATCGGCAAAAGCTGAACCACTCTCGACTTCTTCCTTAACCAAGGATATTATATTTTTAAATTTCGCGTTATTTTGTTGAGAGGATAGGACTTCTAACGACTTGACAAGCGGGAGTCCTGCGTCAATCATGGTAGCCAACTGCCTTGTAAAAACAACGAGTTCTCTTGTTGAGACTCCGCCCAGTTGAATGTTGAAACTAAAAAGTTTTCCCTTTTCCTTCACCCTGCTGGGTATCGGCTTAACCTGCATTTGCCTGAGGCGAGTAAGAACAGCAGATTTGCTTGGCGCTTCCATCTCACCCTTCTGAATTTTTCCTCTAACAACTCCTTCCCAAGCAAAAACAGGCATGACTAGACTCCTATAATTCGAAATCTCCTTGAATAATTTTAACGTCTAGCAATTCTTTCAGCTCTAGCAGCAGACCGTTCGGCAAGTATTCTCCTTAATTCATCTGGCTCCTGTGTTTTAGCCATCGCATCTTCATATGTTATCAGATTCCTGAGATTTAAATCAACCAGGCTTTGATTAAGGGTCTGCATCTGCCACTTTTCCTGGCCAATCTGTTGTTGCGAATATATTTGATGAACCTTATCCTCCCTTATCAAGTTCCTTATTGCGGGATTAGGCACCAACACCTCAACACCTAGAACTCTACCGCCCCCAATTTTTGGAATAAGTGTCTGACAAAGGATTCCCTCGAGTACAAACGAAAGCTGAGCCCTGATCTGTGACTGTTCATGTGGAGGAAATACATCTATGACTCTGTTTATTGTCTGTACTGCCGTGTTTGTGTGTAGAGTAGCGAGGGTAAGATGGCCAGTTTCTGACAGAATAAGAGCAACTTTGATTGTCTCCAGATCTCTCATTTCCCCAATCAGAATTACGTCCGGATCCTCCCTCAATACGCTCCTTAGAGCATTGTTAAAGCTCTTCGTATCACTGCCAACTTCCCTTTGATTGACTATGCAATTCTTGTGGAAGAAAATATACTCTATCGGATCTTCAATGGTAACAATGTGCTCGTGTCTCTCATTGTTGATCTGATCAACCATCGCGGCAAGTGTAGTAGTTTTTCCGGATCCTGTAGGACCGGTAACGAGTATTAGACCCCTTGGCTTCCTCAAAAGCTGGGATGCCACCGGAGGAAGGCCCAGTTCTTGAAGATTTCTAATTTTTACCGGTAGTAATCTAAAGGCTCCCGATATTGCCCCCCTCTGGGTATATATGTTTCCCCTAAACCTTCCTAACTCCTCGATACCAAAAGAGAAATCAAGCTCCCAGTTCTCTTCTAACCTATGTTTCTGCGCATCGGAAAGAATGCTGTAGCACAAATCCTTTGTTTCTAAAGGGGTGAGTGGTGGATGTTTCACCGGTACAAGCTTGCCATCTATCCTCAACATAGGCGGCGCACCAGACGCCAAATGGAGATCTGAAGCCCCGTTTTCCACAACTACTTTTAATAGCTCATAAAATGCTACTGCCATCGCAACCCCCTTTTAATTATCATTAGCGGTATTTCTTACAACCTCTTCAATGGTAGTGATTCCCTGCTTGAGCTTATTAAGAGAGCTTTGCCTTAGTGTTTTCATTTTCTGTCTCATTGCTTCACGTTTGATTTCGTATGCCGAAGCACCACTAAGTATAAATTCCTTAAGTTCTTCTGATATAACCATTACTTCGTATACCGCGATTCTTCCCTTATAGCCTGTCCCCAAACATTTTTTGCAACCATTATCCGATTTTTTATAAACTACAAAATCCGAAACCTCCTTCGGTGGTACACCCAAATCGATGAGCACCTGAGGCGAAACATCGCACTCAACCTTACAATCCTTACAGACCTTCCTGACCAGCCTTTGAGCTACAACTGCATTCAAAGAAGCTGTAACCAGAAATGGCTCCACACCCATGTTAAGAAGTCGAGTAATCGATGACGGTGCGTCATTTGTGTGGAGGGTCGACAATACAAGATGCCCAGTAAGCGCCGATTTAATAGCTATCTCTGCAGTTTCGTAATCTCTGATCTCACCCACCAGTATCACGTCTGGATCCTGTCTTAGGAACGATCTTAGACAAGAAGCAAACGTAAGCCCGATATCGTCGTGGACCTGGACCTGGTTTACTCCAGGAAGGCTATATTCAACAGGGTCTTCAGCCGTGGAAATATTGACTTCCGTACTGTTTAATTCCATCAGGCTTGAATACAAAGTGGTTGTTTTTCCACTACCTGTGGGCCCGGTTATCAGAACCATTCCAAATGGTCTAAATATGGATTGCCTAAACTCTTTCAGTTGTTCTTCATCATAACCCAGCTTTGTTAAATCGAGTTGAAGAGATTCCTGATCAAGTATCCTCATAACCGCCTTTTCTCCAAAGAGTGTGGGTATGACCGAGACCCTGAATTCTACATTTCTATCCTTTCCAAATTTAATTCTTATTCGTCCATCCTGAGGTAGTCTCCTTTCAGCAATGTCTAAATTCGCCATAACCTTAATCCTCGACGATACCGCATTTCTCAGCTTCGTGGGTGGACGTATGATGTCATAGAGAACGCCGTCGATTCTATATCTTATCCTGTAATCCTTTGAATAAGGTTCTATGTGAATGTCACTCGCCCCCCTTCTCATTGCATCTAAGAGCAAGTGGTTTACGAGCCTAATTACGGGTGCCTCTCCCGAAGCCCTCTCCAACTCCTTAACGCTTATGTCCTCGTCAAATTTGATTTCTACGGAATAATCTTTAAGTTCACCAATTAGCTTGTCTACTGCTTTATGTGTTTCCTTATTCCGTACTGTTTCCTCCCATTCCCTTTCAGTTCCGTAGTACTCATGTATTGATTTTTCTATTGAGCGTTCAGTTGCAACTACAACTTCGACGCTTTGACCCGTGGCAAACTTAATTTCATCTATTGCGAAAATATTTGAGGGATCAGACATCGCTATGACTAAAGCAGAATCGGTATGATTTATGGGTATAAGATTGTATTTTATAGCGGATTCTCTTGACACATATTTTAGGGCTTCCAGGTCAATATCAAAATTGTCGAGATTAATCGCCGGCACACCGTATTGCTTGCTCAGGTATGTGGCTAACTGATATTCATCAATATAGCCCATGCTGAGAAGCACGTCACTCAATCTATCGCCGCTTTTTTTTTGTTCCTCAAGGGCTTCTTGAAGCTGGTGAGGATTAACCAACTCTTCCTTTAAGAATATATCGCCTGTGAGAATGCTTTTTTGCTGCTCCATAATTAAGAAGACTACTTTATATAAATAATACTCTCCAAATTAAAAAATATCTAAGTTATAACCATTCGTTTGTCAATAATTAATTTTTCTATTATACATTAAATTAAAAGGATATTCGATAAAAACAGATTCACAAAAAGAAATTGAAGAAGACTTCCTATTTGATTCATCTATAGAGACCTAAGCTAATTAATCGTTTAGGATTGCTTTTATTGAACCGATCATGATCTCAGGTAGTATTAAGCGCTATGTCATCCGGTGGAAACGTAACAGTTGTCGGTGCTGGTTTAGCAGGATCAGAAGCCGCATATTATTTAGCCAGGCATGGTATCAAAGTAAGACTCTTTGAAATGAGACCAAAAGTTTTTACGCCCGCACATAATACATCACTTTTCGGGGAGCTCGTCTGCAGCAACTCTCTCAAATCAAGTTCATTGATAAATGCCAGCGGAGTCCTGAAGGAGGAAATGAAAAGACTGGGCTCAGTAGTTATGGAAGCTGCCGAGATGACCAAGGTTCCCGCTGGTCAAGCCCTGGCGGTTGACCGAGAAAAGTTCTCAGATTATCTAACAAAAAAGTTGCGACAAAATCATCTGATCGAAATTATTATCGAAGAGGTCAAAGGAATTCCTTCCGTCAATGAAGGGCCGGTAATTATAGCCACAGGACCTCTTACTTCAAATCATTTGACTCAAAAGATACTTCAGCTCACTGAATCGGAAAATCTTTATTTCTACGATGCAATATCTCCTATAATAGACACAGAATCAATCGACCTTTCAAAGACCTTTAAGGGTTCAAGATACGGGAAGGGTTCTGATGAAGAGGGTGATTATTTAAACTGTTCTTTAAACGAATATGAATACGATAAATTTGTAGATGAAATTATAAATGCACAAAAGGTCGAAATCAGGGATTTTGAAAAGGAAATCTATTTTGAAGGCTGCCTACCCATTGAAATTTTAGCGCAAAGGGGTAAAGACTCTTTGCGATTCGGCCCAATGAAACCTGTGGGTTTAATTGATCCGCGAACAAGGAAAAGACCTTTTTCCGTAGTCCAACTCAGGAAGGAAAATAACTCTTCATCAATGTACAATATCGTAGGATTTCAAACAAAGCTCAAATATCCTGAACAGAGAAGAGTCTTTAGGTTAATACCAGGACTAGAAAATGCGGAGTTTATGAGATACGGGAGCGTTCACAGAAATACATTTATAAACTCACCAAAAGTTCTTCATCCAAGCCTTCAGATAAAAGGGAATGAAAAGATAATGCTAGCAGGTCAAATAGTAGGCGTTGAAGGGTATGTTGAATCGGCAGCCATGGGCCTACTTGCTGGAATTAATGCCTTGAGAATTGTAAAAGATTTTAAAACTGTCGTTCCTCCGCATGAAACAGCTATCGGATCCTTGATAAGGTATATATCTGACCCAAGCACAAAAGACTTTCAGCCCATGAATATAAACTTTGGTTTATTTCCCGAGGCGGAGATTGGCAAGACAAAGTCAGAAAGGAGAAAACTTATCGCGGAAAGGGCGATCTCCAAGCTTTGCGAGTTTAATCAAAATTGTCAGCTTTCTTGACCTTGATTATTTAATCAGTTTCTTAGGTAATATGATTAGTCATACCTCAACTATTTTTTCATTATGTCCTTGAAATGAATTTTCAAGATTTGATACTGAAATTGCAGATTTTTTGGTCAAAGAGGGGTTGCATAATACTTCAACCATATGACATTGAAAAAGGCGCGGGAACTTTCCATCCAGCCACATTCCTCAGATGTTTAGGTCCTGAGCCCTGGCGCGTGGCGTATGTTGAACCTTCGAGAAGGCCGACCGACGGAAGATATGGAGACAACCCTAACAGACTTCAACACTATTACCAGTTTCAGGTGATTATAAAACCCTCTCCGAGTAACATACAAGATCTATATCTAGACAGTTTACGATCCCTTGGTATCGACCCCCTTATGCATGATATAAGGTTCGTGGAGGATGACTGGGAAGCTCCTACGCTAGGTGCATGGGGATTGGGTTGGGAAGTCTGGCTTGATGGAATGGAAATAACTCAATTTACATACTTTCAGCAGGCTGGTGGAATTGACTTAAAACCAATTTCCGCAGAAATCACTTACGGTACGGAAAGAATAGCAATGTATTTACAGGGTGTGCAAAGCGTTTTTGACCTGGAATGGACGAAGAATGTAACATATGGAGAAATTCATCATCGAGATGAAATTGAATTTTCAAAATACAACTTCGAAGAATCAAATCCACAAATGTTAAGAGAAATGTTTGATATGTTTAAATCTGAATGTGAGCAGCTCATTGGTAAGAATCTACCGATCCCAGCCTACGATTACTGCTTAAAATGTTCACATACATTCAATCTTCTAGATGCACGGGGTGTAATTGGTGTAGTCGAGCGTGAAAATTATATTGGAAAGATTCGAACCCTAGCAAAGATGTGTGCTGAATCCTATTTAAAGGAAAGAGAAGAATTGGGGTTCCCACTTTCTAAAAATAACCCATGGGAAAAGAATTAATACTTGAAATTGGCACAGAAGAGATTCCCGCACGATTTATGGAAGATGCTATACGGGACCTGAGCCGTGTTACTGAGCGGGAACTAAAGGAAAACCTTCTAAAATATGATGATATTAGTAGTTACGGAACTCCTCGAAGACTAATACTAAGAATCACCTATCTTTCCGGAAGACAGATTGATAGGTTAATTGAAGCAGTTGGTCCCCCGAAGCGAATTGCATTTGATAAAAGTGGTAAACCGACAATGGCAGCAATCGGATTTGCCCGTGCCCAAGGGGTAAGAGTAAATGATTTAGTAATCTCAGTCGGAGAAAAAGGTGAATTCGTTGCCGTAAGAAGAACTATTAAGGGAGAAAAAACTGAAAAGATATTGCGGCATCTTCTCCCAAAGATAATACAATCCATTTCCTTTAGAAAATCTATGAGATGGGGCGAAGGGAACGAAGCTTTTGTGAGACCAATTAGATGGATACTATCTATTTATGGTGGAAAGCCTATTAAATTCAAGCTAGACGGAGTGTTAAGTGGATCAAAGACTCGGGGTCATAGATTCATGTCTAAAAAGCCATTCCATGTAGAAAATTGGAACGAATACAGTAGTGAGCTAAGAAAAAGGTTTGTCGTCTTCGACCAGGAGGAAAGAAAGAAAATTATCCAAGAGAGTATAGATCTAAGAGCAAGAGAAATTGGAGGAATACCGCTAGATGATGAGAAATTGCTCGAGACAACATCCCATTTAGTTGAATATCCAATCATGCTTAAGGGAAGTTTCGACAGAGATTTCTTAAAACTTCCCACCGAGGTTCTAACAAGTGTTATGAAAAATCAACAGAAGTATTTTCCTGTTTTCTCAAAGGCTGTTGATAATCAGAAACTTCTTTCAAATTTTATATTTGTTTGTGGGACACCCGTGAAAGACCAAGAAATCGTCATTAAAGGCAATGAACGAGTTATCAACGCCAGATTTAAAGATGCGAGCTTCTTCTTCGAAGAAGACTTAAAATCTCCACTCTCCTCGAAGCCGGAGAAATTAAAAAGTATGGTTTTCCTTTCAGAATTGGGTACATATTATGATAAAACAATGAGAATGGAAGATTCAGTTGAACAAATTGGAATTAGACTTGGATTTAAGAGCACGATCGTAGACATAAAAAGGGCGGCTAAGTTATCAAAAGCGGATCTCACATCAGAGATGGTCTTTGAATTCCCGGAGCTACAAGGAATAATGGGGAAATACTATGCACTGTTTTCTGGGGAGAATAAGGAAGTTGCAAAAGCAATAGAGGAACAATACCTGCCAATTACCCGTGAAGGAATTCTTCCCGAAACGAAATATGGAAGTATACTCAGCATAGCAGATAAGGTAGATAACATTTCTGCAAACTTTATTACAGGGCATATTCCCACAGGAACTTCTGACCCCTATGCCCTGAGAAGACAGGCAATTGGAATAATAAATATAATTCTTCATCAGGAATTCCATTTAAGCTTAAAAGAAACGTATGACTTCAGCCTCAATCTGTTCCGTGATCAACAAAAAATAAAAGACAGTTCAAAAATTGATAAGATTTTGGACGAAATCCTGGACTTTATGGTTGAAAGATTTAGGAACCTGATGCTATCCGAGGGTAATCCAAACGATTTAGTAGATTCAGTAATTTCATCATCATGTGATGATTTGGTTGATACCAAATATAAGATCGAGGCCCTTTCAGAATTCCGCAAGGAACCTGATTTTAATTCGCTCGCTATTGCTTTCAAGCGAGTGTTCAACATCGTAAAGAATCAACCGAGGGACAACTTCAATTGCAAACGCTTAATCGAACCTACTGAAATGCTACTCTTTAGAAATTATTCAATTGTGAAGGGAGAGGTGGAAAAAAGCCTATCTGATGCAAACTATATAGATGCCCTCTTAAAAATGAGGAGTCTGAAAGAACCAATAGACAAATATTTCGATGACGTACTAGTCATGGATAAGGACGAAGAGATCAGACGGAATCGCATCTCGATGTTATGGGAAATCAGGGATCTTTTTTTCAAACTCGCGGACTTTTCAAAAATTAACACTTAAAAAAACAGCATAAACAATGACAAAAATTAACTATACACTGAAAACATCGGAGAAAAAGCTGACAATGAATAATAAGAGGGAAAAGTATATTTATTTCTTCGGAGGTGGTAAAGCAGATGGAAGAGGAGTTATGAAGGATGTGCTTGGGGGTAAAGGGGCAGGACTCGCAGAAATGTCAAGTATTGGGATCCCAGTTCCACCAGGTTTTACTATCTCAACCGAAGTTTGTCGTATCTTCTATGAAAACAGAAAGCGAATTCCTCACCAGACGATAAGTGAGATAGAGGAGTACCTTACAAAACTAGAAAAGCTATCCAGAAAGAAATTCGGCGACCCGGGAAACCCACTTCTGGTTTCAGTACGGTCCGGCGCTAAATTCTCCATGCCGGGAATGATGGATACTATCCTAAACTTAGGGCTAAACGACATGAGTGTTCAGGGGCTGTCGGTTAAAACAGGGAATCCGAGATTCGCTTGGGATGCGTACAGAAGATTTATTCAAATGTTCAGTGACATTGTTTTAAAGATTAAAAAGGAAGAATTTGAGAAAATTCTAGAGACCACGAAGCAAAAGCATAAATGTAGGTCTGATGTTGAGCTTACGACACAAGCAATCAAAGATGTTGTTAAAGAGTATAAGAGGCTTGTAAAAAGGAAATCAAAAAATGAATTTCCTCAGAGCCCTAAATCGCAGCTATTTAGCGCAATAAATGCAGTTTTCTTATCTTGGAACAATCCGAGAGCAGTCTTCTATAGGAAGCAGTATGGAATCTCTGATGAAATAGGAACTGCTGTAAATGTGCAGGAAATGGTTTTTGGAAATATGGGTGAAAATTCGGGTACGGGTGTAGGCTTTACGAGAGACCCCGCATCAGGAAATAACCAGCTCTACGCTGAGTACCTGATGAATGCTCAGGGTGAGGATGTTGTAGCAGGCATAAGAACTCCTAACCACTTGGAAAGTTTAAAGCATGATATGCCTGAACTTTATAAGCAGTTGAGTAAAACTTCAAAGGCTTTGGAAAGCCATTTTAGAGACATGCAGGATTTCGAATTTACATTTGAGGGAAATACGCTCTACATCCTTCAGACCCGCAGTGGAAAAAGGACAGGGATAGCGGCGGCAAAAATCGCCCACGACATGGTTAAAGAGAATTTAATCACAATAAATGAGGCCATCCTGAGAATCCATCCCGAGCATATCGAACAATTTTTATTTCCAATTTTTGACCCCGATGAAAAGAGGAATTTCAACCTGCTCACAAATGGGCTTTCTGCATCGCCTGGTGCCGCGGCTGGCAAAGTAGCCTTCGATTCAGAAACAGCGGTAAAAATGAGTAAAAGGGGAGAGCGTGTGGTATTGGTTAGAAAAGAGACCAGTCCGGACGACATTCATGGCATGGCGGTCTCCCAAGGTGTACTTACAGCCAGGGGAGGACGCACAAGTCATGCAGCAGTTGTGGGAAGACAGATGGGTAAAGTTTGTGTGGTTGGAGCGGAAGAGTTAATTGTGGATGAAGAAGAAAAGCATTTCAAATCAGGAGACTCTATCATTAAAGAAGGAGATTTCATATCTATAGATGGTTTTGATGGAGATGTGTATTCGGGTGATATTCCGGTAATTTCCTCTGAGGTTCTTCAAGTAATTGAAGGAAAACTAAGACCCGAGCAATCTGAAAGATACACCATATTTTCTGCAATACTTAAGTGGGCTGATAAGATAAGAAAACTTGGTATAAGGACTAACGCTGATACGCCACATGATTCGAAAATAGCGGTTAATTTCGGAGCAGAAGGCATAGGACTTTGCCGTACCGAGCATATGTTTTTTCACGAAGACAGAATACCATTAATGCAGAGTATGATCCTCGCCAGAACTACGAAGGAAAGGGAGAAACTTCTTGAAAAATTACTGCCAATGCAAAAAGAGGATTTCAAAGGGATATTTCGTGAAATGCGAGGATTTCCAGTAACGATAAGGCTTCTTGATCCACCACTCCACGAATTCCTTCCGAAAAGAGAAGAACTTATGGTAGAAATTACAGTACTTGAACTAAAAGGCAAGAAATCCAAAAAAATAAAAGAAAGGCGAAAGCTCCTTGAAAGGGTCGAAGAACTACACGAATTCAATCCAATGCTCGGTCTTCGCGGTTGCAGACTGGGAATTCTGATGCCAGAAATAAGCCGAATGCAGGCGAGAGCGATAATAGAGGCTGCGTGTGAAGTTGAACAAGAAGGAATAAAGGTTATACCAGAAATCATGGTCCCTCTCGTAGGAATGCTCACTGAGATAAAAGCGCAAAAGGACATTATTGTGGAAACAGCCAAAGAGGTCATGGATAAATATAAAGGAAGAATCAAATACTATGTTGGCACTATGATCGAAGTTCCAAGAGCAGCAGTCGTAGCTGATGAAATTGCGACGGAAACAGATTTTTTCTCCTTTGGAACAAATGACCTGACTCAAATGACTTTCGCTTTTTCACGTGATGACGCCGGGAAATTTATAAAGGCCTATACCGAAAAGACGGTTACAATTAATGGAAAACAGGTCGAAATTCTAAAAAAGGATCCTTTTTCAACTCTTGACGTTGATGGGGTTGGGGCATTAATCAAGATGGCGATCGATAATGGTAGAAAAACTAAACCGAATCTAAAACTTGGCATATGTGGAGAGCATGGAGGTGACCCTGCCTCAATCGAATTTTGCCATAGTGTTGGAATGAACTATGTGAGCTGTTCTCCATACAGGGTTCCAATCGCAAGACTTGCGGCAGCAAGAGCCGCATTGATGTTTAATATAGCATAAAGCATCATGTTAATCGGTTTAAATTAAGTGATCCTAGACATTGACTTTTAGCTTGATTAGATGCTTGATAATATAGTCTCTATAAGAATGAAGGTCAGAAGTTCATATTCTACTGCTCTAACGGTTGGTTAATCCTTTTAATACCGGTGGCTTTTCCACTTTCATAGTCTATATCGATTATTATCCCATTAAGCCATATATTTTCTTCTGCGGGCTCCAGCCTCTGAGGCATGAGAGTCAGAAAACGCTTAATCGATTTTTCCCTATCCATACCGATCACAGAATCCATGGCTCCTGTCATCCCCACATCTGTAATATACGCCGTTCCATTCGGAAGGATTCTTTCATCCGCAGTTTGAACGTGCGTATGTGTACCAACTAACGCACTTATCCTTCCATCCAGGTACCAGCCAAAAGCTATCTTCTCTGAGGTCGCCTCCGCATGAAAATCCAAAATTACTATACTCGTTTTATCCTTTAATTCGTCGATCAAATTCAATGCTGAAGTATATGGATTTTCATAAGAATCCATAAAAAGTTTTCCACAAAGGTTTACTACTCCAACCTGCCTGCCATGATTGTCGTTGAATACTCCATGCCCTCTTCCCGGAGTTGAGTCAGGGTAATTAGCTGGGCGAAGTATCCTCGGCTCAGTATCAACATAAGGTATGATCTCCTGCCTGTCCCAGATATGATTTCCTGATGTGAGGATATTTACTCCGCAGTCGAATAGAAATTCAGCTATCTTGGGAGTAATCCCCCTGCCGGCAGCCGCATTCTCGCAGTTTGCTATGACAAGATCAATTTTATGGTGTTCGATTAATTCCGGAACTAGCGCCTTCACAGCCAGTCTTCCAGCCTTCCCAACAATGTCCCCAATAAAAAGAATGCAGCAATCCGTGCTAGCTTCAATCTTTTCCATGAATATACAAAAATTACTGATAGTGTGATTTGAGTATTGCTAAATTTTATGTCTACCTAGTTTGCATATGCGGTAGCACGTACTTCCCGTATTACGATTATTTTTATTTGTCCTGGGAATGCAACCTCTTTCTCAATCTTTTTAGCAATCTCATGAGAAAGCAAAACCCCCTCTTCGTCATTCACCTTACCACTCTCAACAATGACCCTTACTTCTCTACCCGCCTGGATTGCGTAACACTTTTCGACGCCGCGAAAAGAACCGGCAATACTCTCGATTTCTTCTATTCTTTTTACATATGTTTCATATGTCTCCCTTCTTGCCCCTGGTCTCGCCGCAGAGATTGCGTCTGCCGCCTGAACAAGGATCGGTAAAATAGCCTGTGGTTGAGGATCATGTGCCTTAGCAACAGCTTCTATAACCTCCGGAGGCTCTTGGTATTTCCTAACTACTTCTTCTCCAATTTCTACATGAGAGCCCTCAACGTCATGATCAAGCGCCTTTCCAATGTCATGGAGGAGACCCGCCCTTCTCGCCAGTTTTTCATTATAGCCAATTTCCGCCGCCATTACTCCGCATATAAAAGCCACCTCAAGGGAATGGCTCAATATATTCTGTGAAAAGCTGGTTCTGTATTTCAATTTTCCTACGAGCTTTACAAGCTCAGGATGCATGTTATGCGCACCTATATCAAAAACAGCTTCCTCTCCCGCCTTCTGGATCTCCTTTTCAATCTCGGCTTCCACATCGCTAACGACCTCTTCGATTCTGGCAGGATGAATCCTTCCATCCGATATGAGAGATTCTAACGCGAGCCTAGCGATTTCTCTTCTTATAGGGTTCAATGAGGATATTACCGCGGTCTCGGGTGTATCATCTATAATAATATCCACACCAGTTCTAGACTCGATTGAGCGTATATTTCTACCCTCGCGGCCTATGATCCGTCCCTTCATATCATCACTTGGGAGGTTCACGACCGAGATTGTCTTTTCACTCGTATATTGTCCGGCGTATCTTTGTATTGCGAGTGCAATAATATCCTTTGCCTTTCTTTCTGAAGCTTGTTGCAGCTCTTCTTCTATCTGTTTTAGCTTCTTTGCAGATTCATGCCTAGCTTCGTCTTCTATGATATTAATAAGCTCATTTTTTGCCGCTTCCTTTGTCATGCCAGCTATACTCTCGATCTTCTTTTTCGCATCCTCAATAATCATGTTTAGTTCTTTTTCTTTGTCCAAAATAGACTTTTCTTTTGTAGAGAATTCCCTTTCCTTTTTACCTACTTCCAACTCTCTTCTCTCAAGAGATTCGAATTTTCTATCTAAATTGTCTTCGCGATTCTGAAGCCTATTTTCCATCTTAGAAAATTCCTTGTGTTTCTCTCGCGATTCTCTCTCAATCTCAGATTTTGCCTTTTCTTTAATCTCCCGTACTTTGAGCTCAGCTTGCATCTTAATTGCCTCAGACTCTTTTCTTGCCGCTTCTAAAATTGTCTGAGCTTTCCTCTTATCCTTCCCAGCATTCCTTTTCTCCAAGGTTGTTCGCAACAAATAATAAAGGACAAGACCTATTACGAATCCCGATACAGCTGACCCGATTATCCATTCAATCATCTCATGTCCCTCCACTTCCCCCCGCGCAACTGACAATACCAAGTTCCGTAATCAAATATCCCATTTTTATGTCGAATTTCGAAACAGGGATCGAATTTTGGATCTGAAAACTATAAGCCAATGCGATCCTTTTCTCTCTATTTATTAATTTGGTTGAACGGTCGTAGTATCCCTTTCCGTACCCTATCCTTCCACCAGCAAGGTTAAAAACCAATCCCGGAACGATTACTAGATCAAGGTCTTCAGTTAAGATCGCGGGGGAATTTTCATTTGGTTCAGGAATTCCGAAATTTCCTGATTTAAGACTTTCTGTACTATCTACCCCATGGAAACTCAAAAAATACCCATCTACCCGAGGATAATAAACTTTCTTGCCACTTTCGGTAGCGTTTTTAAAAATTCTATACGTATCTACTTCGTTTTTTATCGGAAAGTAAAGAGCTATACTCTTAGCTAGTTTATAACACGGAAGTTGAATAAGAAAACTTGAAATTAGTTCGCTTTTTTTATCAACTTCATCTTCACTTAGACGTAACCTGGCATTTAAAAACTCGCGGCGAATCCGCGGCTTAACAATAGAAATGCTGTAATCCTCTTCCAATAAATTAGGTGATGATAATCTGACTCCCTCTGAAACACAATTATTTGAAAGCCTCCCCTCCCTCTTCTTTTGATTTTTTCCCCACTCGATCTTCACCTTGAGTAACAAAGGTTTCAATAGATTTAAGAGAATTATCCAACAGTTCAACCAGGCTATTTGATTTTTGTTCAGCACGATTTTTAAACTCCTCAAACTCTCTTTTCAATCTGAAATACTCATCCGCTATCTTGAGAGTAGCAAGAAGAAATGGTCGAGGTGCAGATATGGTATCTTCATTGGGTGATGCCTCTCTTAATTTCTCTTCTAAATAACTGGCGATTTCACTCACGTACTCATCGTCGGCATCTGTCTTTATAAAATAATCTTTGTTGAATACGCTTATCTTCATTCGCCTCATTTTAAGCCTCGGACCTGTTTATATATAACTCTACTTTCTCAATTACCTTTCCCAACCTTGAATTTGCCTCCTGCCTGTCCTTTTCCAACTCTTTTATACTTTCTCGAAGTATTCTGACTTCTTCTAATAGTTTTCGATGCTCCTCGGTTATTTTCTTCTCTCTTGAAATTGCTTCTTTAATTCTACTCTCAAGAATATCCATTGATTTCATGATATTACTGGAACAAGTTTAAACTTATCTTGAATTTTTTGCAAGTTGTGTAAACATTATCTTAAAAATGATAGAAACCGGACTGCTAAAACGTCTCGATGAAGTCGAGAAAAAGTATTTGAAAATAGAGAGATACCTAAGTAATCCCAGTTTAACTCCCTCTGAAATACATCGTTATTCCAAGGAGCGCTCTGAGTTGGGTGAATTGGTCGAAATATATAGAGAATACAAACAAACATCGAAAGAAATTGAGGAGAACAAAGCTTTAATCTCGGATAAGGAACTTGGAGCTCTCGCACGCGAAGAAATAACAATTTTGGAAAGAAAGCTCCAAATGCTTAACGATAAGATGCAGCTAATGCTTCTACCGAAGGATCCAATGGATGACAAAAACGTATTTCTAGAAATCCGTGCCGGAGCTGGTGGTGACGAAGCAGCTTTATTTGCTGCCGACCTTCTCAGAATGTATTCCAGATACGCGGAAAGGAATGGATGGAAAACAGATATACTGAATATCAATGAGACAGGAATCGGCGGCATAAAGGAGATAATTTTAGCAATTGAGGGCAAAAGGGTTTATAGCAGATTGAAATATGAAAGTGGAGTACACAGGGTTCAGAGAGTACCAACCACAGAAGCGGGAGGAAGGATTCATACCTCTACTGCGACCGTAGCAGTGCTTCCTGAACCTGATGATGTTGAGGTAAATATTGATACCAGGGACTTAAAGGTCGACACCTTTAGAGCCTCTGGCCCTGGAGGCCAGCACGTTAATAAGACTGATTCGGCAATAAGGATAACCCATATTCCCACGGGAATAGTTGTACAATGCCAGGAGGAGAGGTCTCAGCACAAAAATAGAGCTAAAGCAATGCGAATGCTAAAGGCTAAGCTTTACGAACTTGAAGAATTTAAACGTCAAAATGAGATTTCATCTATTCGTCGTAACCTTGTCGGGAGTGGTGATCGAAGTGAAAAGATAAGGACCTATAATTTCCCACAGGGTAGAATTACAGACCATAGAATAAAACTTACTCTTCATAAAATCGAAGCTATCCTGGACGGCGATCTAGAAGGGTTGATAGATCCATTGGTCAATTACCACCAATCTGAAAACCTCAAACAAATTTCCTATCAATAAATATTTATAGAGTAAGGGAGCGTACTAAATTCATGTTCACTTTTCATTTAAGTTGATTGTTGTGATAGAATATTATGAAAATTAAAAAATAAAAATGGATTGGAAATGGATAGTACCGGTATTTTATTTGATTTCATCTGTTTTTTATTGCAGCTACCTTTGGACAAAAAACCCCAGGGTATCTGTTTGGGGATCAGCAGCCGTCAAAATTGCATTAATCAGCCAGTCCATCATACTTCTTACTCTTTACCTGAAGGGAACCCCCCTAGCCGGTGGTCTTGACAGATCTCTTTATTTCTTCTCGTGGTTTATCACGTTAGTCTACACAATCTTACAGTCAAGGATAAAGGCCGATATCATTGGGGCATTTGTCGCTCCCCTTGGCCTAATCATGACTTTACCCTCGGTGATTCTTCCAGAAGGTATCATTCACAATGATCCTTCGCTAAAAAACCCATGGATTTTAATTCACATAGTACTGGTCTTTCTTGGGGAAGCATTGTTCACCGTTGCATTCATTGCCGGGTTGTTGTATATCTTTCAGGAGCAGAGAATAAAATCAAAGCGCATTGGAAGCTTCCTAAAAAAATTACCTTCATTAACAACACTTGATAAAATAAACCACGTCTGTCTCTTAATAGGTTTTCCATTAATAACTATAGGACTGGCTCTAGGTTTGCTGTCTGCTAAAATTGTATGGGCTGATCATTGGGATTGGGGCCAGAAAGAAACTTGGTCGTTAATTACATGGTTTCTATATGCAATCCTGATTCACGGGAGACTGGCTTCGGGTTGGAAAGGCAAGAAAGCTGCAATAGGAGCTGTGTTAGGATTTGCTATTATCCTCTTTTCGTTCATCGTAATTGGTTATGTAGCACCAGGTAAACATGATTTTTTGGGAAGATGATAACAAACTATAACATGGTAAAAATAGTATGAGTAAATAACTTAGAGACTGAAAGAAATGATCCATAACCTATACATCTGTACACCAAAAAACGATGCTTATGGATGGTAAGTCACGAATCACATGCAACCGCATTGTTATAACATGATAAGAGTAAATATCTAATGAGCAAAAACCCTCTAATCTTTGATTATGTGTATTTATCAGGTAAGTTTAAATACGTTATTAATTTAAATCTGTTGATGATAAAATAACAAGGAAGCGATATCTTGTCTGAAAAAAACAAACAGACAAAACCATTCTATTTAAGCTATTTTGAAAAGCTTTATGAATCTTGGGAGATATCTGCTGAAAAGGCACTAACGTTATGGTTTCATAATCCTCTGTTCAGTAATTTTATGGATAGGGCCGTTGAAAAATCACTTGAATTTAAAAACTACACTCAAGAAATCATCGATAAAACGTTAAAATATAGATTTTTCCCGATTGACAACGATTTGGCGAAACTTACAGATTCCATCGCGAATTTTGATGAAAGACCATCCAGGTTGGAAGGCAAAATTATAAAAGCAAAAAATACAAACATCAAAAAAAAGGGGAAAGCAAAGCGACGGAGGAATAGAAAGTGAGCAATGAGGATATTGAACATGGCGAGTACTACAAGAGATTTTACGATATATGGGAAAAGTCCATGTTAGAAGCCTTAAATATCTGGAAAAAAAATTCAGATATGAATATTAAAAATGAAGGAGACAAATCGACAGAGTTCGATATAGTTGAATATTACAAAAAATTCTATGAAACTTGGGAAAAAACTACTTCTGAAGCACTCGAGAAATATATCAACAGCCCACTGTTTGCTCTAAACATGGGGAAATTTGTTGAGAAGTCGTCTGAGCTCAAAAAATACTTTGATGAGATTGTGGAGAAAAGTCTAAAAAACCTGCGTCTACCATCTAAGAACGATATAGACAGGATTCATAGCTCAATCAACACCATCGAAGCAAAGATTAATGACCTTTCCGAGATGGTCGAAGAACTAAAGAGTTCAAAGAAACCATCCAAAAAGAGGTAGAGATATTCTTTGCCGCTCAGTAATCAAATTTGAAATTCCTTATTCTTAACATTTAGCAATTAAATATTTGTAGCTGAAGCATTAGACATATTAATATCAATGTCTGGATTGCTTTAAGCCAGGTTAGTGGTAATATTCTAAACGACTCAATAAAAAAATTGGAGGACTTTAGATTAATGTCATCAGATTATATAAATGCCGTTATTCAAGAGACTGAAAAAATTAAACAAAAGGTCTCTAAAGCAATAGATATGGCTCTAATTAACCCACCAGAAGTAAAGGTTGGTACGACTCCTCATAAAGTGGTTTTTACAGAAAACAAACTGCGTGTACTCCACTATTATCCTACTGCTGAAAAAACATACCCTGTACCGCTTGTCATGATATTTGCCCTCGTGAACCGTCCATATATACTGGACTTAAAACCAGGAAGAAGTGTAGTTGAGGTTTTGCTCAATAAAGGCATTGATATATATATGCTTGACTGGGGGGTCCCTGGTGATGAGGATAAAGACCTCAATCTAGATCACTATATAAATAGATATATATATAAAGTGATCAGTAAGGTTAAAAAGATCTCAGGCGCCGATAAGGTAAGTGTTTTGGGGTATTGCATGGGCGGAACCATGTCCGCTATGTATACCGCACTCCATCCAGAAGATATTAAAAACCTAATCCTTTTGGCTGCAGGAATTGACTTTAAGGTCGAAGGTACATTAAACCTTTGGGGTGATAAACACTACTTCGATGTGGATAAATTTGTTGATGCATTTGGAAATGTTCCGCCCGAATTTCTCCAATCAGGGTTTCTTTTTATGAAACCTGTTCAAAATCTAGTGTCGAAATATGTGAATTTTTATGAAAACATAGAAAATAATAACTTCATCGAAAACTTCCTGGCAATGGAGAAATGGTTAAACGATAATATCCCGGTTGCGGGGGAGGTTTTCAGAGAGTTTATAAAGTACTGTTATCAAGAAAATCTACTCGTTGAAAACAAACTTAGAATAAACGGTAAGATAGTTGATCTCAGTAAGATTAAGTGCTCTGTATTGAATCTAATCGCTGAGAATGATCATCTTGTACCACCGGCATCAAGCAAAGCCTTTAACGATTTAATATCCAGTAAAGACAAAGAAGCCATTATTTATCCTACAGGCCACATTGGAATGTCTGTGAGCAGCAAATCTTTAAGGGATCTATGGCCTAAGGTTGCCGATTGGTTGATAGCTAGATCAAAATCCGATTAACTTCATAAATTTGCATGATTTCGTATTAATGCATATGTACCCTTGCAGTTCATCAGTCTTTTGAGTACATAGGCACAAAGAATATCATAAATCGGCAAATCAAATGTAGTGACCACCGTTGATTCTTAGAGTCACACCTGTGATCCAGCTCGCTGCTGGCGAACAAAGATATAATACCGCAAGGGCAATTTCTTCAGGTGTCCCAAATCTACCTAATGCAATCTGACCCCTTATTTGATTCCTGATGTCTTCTGGTACTGTACCAAGCATATCAGTTTCGATAAACCCGGGCGCTATAGCGTTCACGCGAATGTTGTTTTTTGCGAGCTCTCTAGCCACACTCTTCGTAAATCCAATTATTCCAGCCTTTGTTGAGGCATAGTTGGCCTGACCAACATTACCCATCTCTCCAATAATGGATGAAACAGAAATTATTACGCCGCTGTTTTGAGCAATCATAGGCTCAAGCACAGCCTTGGTACAATTAAATATGCTTGAAAGATTAGTCTGTATAACCTCGTTCCACTGTTCTGGAGTCATTCTGCGCAGTGTCCTGTCTCTGTTCACACCGGCATTATTTATCAATATATCGACCTTCCCAAAATGATTCATAACAGCCTTGCCAAGGTTTTGGGCTTGCTCAAACCTTCCAACATCTGCACGAACGGTAACACACTTCCTTCCCATCTTTTCAATCTCTTTCTTCACCTGATCAGCCTGTTTATCACTCCTCGAATAATTCAATAATATATCAGCACCCGCTTCAGCTAAAGCTAGAGCAATTGCCCTACCTATACCCCTGGAACCTCCAGTTACAAGTGCAACCTTGCCTTTCAAATCAGTTAATTCCTCAATCATGCTGTCGCCTCCTCGAGATTGTAAGAGTTACGGTAAAAAGGATATAGATTTTTAACTCTTAAATAAATATTTGTCAAATATTATAGAATTAATCATCGAATGGGGCATTTTGAGGTCCTATTAATTTTTATTTCAATCATCCCCTAAACTGGAGCGAATCATAGTATAAAATGAAAGTTTCAGGGCCTATTACCGGTGAAGCTAACCTTAGGGAACGCATATCAGCGTCCCCTGTAATTTATAGAAAAATTTGTTATATTCCAGTATGATGGAAATGCGGTTTTACGCCAAAAATTAATCATGAGGGAAGATAACATGAATAATTTTGTTAAGTCTCACGGGCTTGGTAATGACTACGTTGTATTGGATCAGGCCAAAATATCCTTCCAACTCAATCCCGAAACAATAAGGCTCATCTGCCACAGAAATTATGGAATAGGATCCGATGGAATCCTCCTCGTCGTTAAATCTACCAATGCAGACTTTGGACTAAGAATTTTTAACCCGGATGGTACACCCGCAGAAAAGAGCGGTAATGGTCTCAGAATCTTCGCGAAATTCCTTTATGAACATGGCTACACTGACAAACACAACTTAAGTATTGATACTCCAGGAGGTATTGCAGCCGCAGAATTGGGGATAAATAATGAAAATATCGAATCTGTAACGGTGGAGATGGGTAAAGCAACATTCCAAAGTAAACTAGTACCAGTCGACGGTGAAGATAGAGAAGTAGTTGATGAAGTGATGAGAATTAATGGTGAGATACTGAAGATTACTGCAGTCTCAGTCGGGAATCCCCATTGTGTTGTTTTTATGGATGAGCTCGATGAAGGTTATGTGAGGAAACTCGGTCCTGTCATTGAAAATCACCAAATGTTTCCGAACCGAACTAATGTTCAGTTTGCACGGGTGATATCTAGACACAAAGTAGAAATACTCATCTGGGAGCGCGGTGCAGGTTATACACTGGCATCGGGAAGCAGCTCTTGTGCGGTAGCTGCAGCCTCATTTAAAAACGGTTTCACAGACAGATCGGTGACTGTTTTAATGCCTGGTGGAGAACTCCAGATCGAAGTGAGAGAAGATTGGTCAATCAGGATGAGGGGTCCGGTTGAAGAGATTTGCAGCGGAACAATCAGTGAGGATCTAATCCTAAAAATATCCAAATTCCCTAAATAGGTCTACCTAAAACAGCTAATTAAAGAATGTCAAAGATCCTTCTAGCAGCAAAGATGATATTACCAATTTCATCCCCTCCGATGAAAGAAGGCGCATTATTAATAGCAGAGGGAAAGATTAAAGAAATTGGAGAAGGGAAAAAGCTAAGAAAAAGATACTCTCGAATAAATAATATAGAACTCGGGAACGGAATTTTACTCCCCGGATTCGTAAATGCACACACCCATCTTGAACTTGGATGGATAAAGAGAAAGATAGGAAATTTCAATGGATTTATTGAATGGCTTGAGCAAATAATAAAGGCAAAACAGATAGATACAAAAAGAGAAGAGATTGAAAAATCGATTAGAAAGGGCATCAAATCACTAATAGTAAATGGTGTAACTACGGTAGGCGAAGTTTCTTCTTATGGAGGCATTGACAAACCCCTACTCAAAAAATCCGGACTCAGAACAGTCTTATTCATAGAGCTATTTGACAGACACGCAGACTTTTGGAAAAACCTGACATTTGAGAAAGAAGAGCTTTTTGAAGAAAGACCCTTTCCACACGCTCCTTACTCTTGCTCAGCGGATTTTCTTAAGAAGCTCGTAAGATTTCAAAGAAAGACGCGAATACCTTCGGGTATCCACCTTGCCGAAAGTCCAGATGAGGTAAAATTTTTAAGAGGCTATAAGAACGGTTTCGAAAAGAGGATATTTCCATTAATAGAAAAAGAAAACTTTCACAGGATTAAAGCGGATTCGCCTTTTAAGTATCTAAAGAAATTAAAATTTTTTTATAAAAGCAAAGTTACTGCAGTGCACATGGTGCAGGTTCATCCTGCGGAAATTGAAGAAATAAAAAAAGACGATATTGGTGTGGTGTTATGTCCAAGAAGCAATTACTTTCTTAAAGTTGGTGCTCCACCTTTCAAGCATTATTCTGGCCTCGATAGGATAGGGATTGGGACAGACGGCCTTTCGAGTAACTTCAACTTTGAATTCTTTGAAGAACTTAGATTTTTTTACCTTACTTCGAATAAGATATTAGGAATGGATGCCTCCTTCTTTACAGTCTATGCTGCCACACTCGGTGGAGCAAAATCGATTTTTCTCGAAGATAAGATTGGAAGTATTGAAAAGGGGAAAGATGCCGATTTAATATTCCTCGGTCCAGCGAACGCCTATACCGACCCCTATCTCTCAGTAATATCTTCCACAAACAAAGACTTACAGCTTTCGATGGTAAGAGGTAAAGTTATTTACTCAAAGAAAAAAGCCTGGAAAAACATTTGAGCAATGAAATAAAAAAGCTTTTTGTATATGGAACACTCCTACAGGGCGAGCCAAGAAACGAGTTTTTATACGACAGCGATTTGCTTGGATCCCTGGAGATACCGGGAGAGCTTTATATCACCGATATGGGATACCCGACAGCTTTTTTTACACAGAATGTAAATCACCATGTAAGTGGAGAGCTTTACGAACTATCCGGAGATAATATCACTGATAAGATCATGACCTTGGATGAGATAGAAGGAATTGACGATGGTTTATTTAAAAGGAAGGTTCTGAGAATGAATGGCCACAACTTTTTTACTTACGAAGCTGGAGAGGCATTAGGCAATTTCCTAAACAGCAGATTCAAAATCAAATCGGGAAACTGGAGATTACACGGATCTATAGCTAAGAGGGACCCAATCAAATTTGCCCTTGCCTTTGAAAAATACTCTGCAAAAGGCTACAGAGAGTTTCCTATAAAAGACTCATCAGAATCGATCCATGTACGAGGAGTAGCTCCCATTCTTTTAACCGCACCACACGCATGTGCTCATATTCGAATGAATAAGTTAAAAAGTCCAGAGACATTCACAGGGTCACTCGCGGTTATACTTCACTCGATTACGGGATCCCATGCCCTTTACACCCACAGGGCTTCTGAAATTGACCCGAATTTTTATGATGAGTCTCCATTTAAAGAAAAGATTGCCACAATCGTGAAAAGATTTGGGATCAGGTTTGTGCTCGACATTCACGGTACCTCTACAACAAAGTTAGGGGATGTATTTCCAGGAGTTGGTTCCGACCATGAATTTCTCCTTGGCAATGAATCCTTCATAGACAAACTATTCGAATGCTCAGCGAGATTCGGAATCAGACTTGGAAGTCCGAGAATTTTTCCAGCATCGCGCCAGATGACCGTAACCAGATTCGTTGCTAGAAAGCTCGGAATAACATCTATGCAAATTGAGATTAATGAAAGGCTTAGAACCCCTGACAAATTACCTCAGAGCTTTGACAAATTAGTAAGATTTCTTGTCGACTTTTTAGGTACTGCAAAAAACCCTTGTTAATTGCCCAAAATATCCAGTCTTGCACTTTCACTAATAAGTCCCTTTTCATGAGCCTTTGTAAAAAGACACTCTAAAGCTTTTTTTCCCCGCTTCCCCATTTTTTTCGTAAATTCATTTACATACATGAGCACAAACTTTTCTCCCAAGTCCTTATTCATCCCTCTCCCAAACTTAAGTGCATACTCCAAGGCTTCATCTATATGGGCGAGGCCATATTCTATGCTTTCCTGATGAACTCTTAATACCTCATCCTCAATGCTCCCATCAAATCCCCTTTTTATGACATTTAACCCCAAGGGCAGAGGAAGATCGGTTTCTTCAGACCACGATTTACCAAGATCGAAAATTGACTCTAGACCATAGTCTTTATATGTAAGCTGTCCCTCATGTATTATAAGACCAGCATCAACATGCCCATCCCTGACAGCATTAAAGATTTTATCAAAGGGAAATTCAACTGGTATAAATCCATCACAGTAAATACGGAGGAGTAGATATGCCGTCGTTAATTTGCCTGGAATGGCTATCCTTTTGCCCTCCAGTTCCTTTATCATTTCCCTTGCCACTACGATGGGGCCGTAGCCTGCCCCCATACTAGCGCCACATGAAAGAATCCTATACTTATCCTGTACCATAAGATACGTGTGAGCCGAAACTGCGGTCACTTCCAGCTCCCCTTTTAATGCTCTTTCGTTAAGGGACTGAATTTCTTGAATAACATGTACAAAATCGATCTTGTCTGATGAAACCTTGCCACTGGCGAGTCCATAAAACATGAAGGCATCATCGGGGTCAGGGCTGTGCCCGAGTCTCATTGTGATTTTACTCAAGATTTGTGTCTCCTTTTTTCAATAAATCTTCTCACAGGATGGTATCAGCTCGCCCTGAATGGTAGAAGATCTCAGTCAAAACCGCATCATCCCTATACCTTATGATATCTCAACAATCAAAATAGACCTCAGGAGTTGATTTCAAAATCTGAACTTTCAGATAATGAAAAATCCAACTCATGTTAAGACATCGGAAACCTTCATGTTTCGAACCATTGACAGACCTTATTTAGGCCTTATAAAACTTCAATCCTGAATTCTTGATGTCGGCACCAATCTTTGACAATAAATATCTAAAAGCATTTATTCCTTCGATCTCTTTATCACCCAGATTATAGTGAATTCTTTCAGTCAGATATTCGTAACAAATATTCTCACTCAAATTGATTTCATTGGCGTAAATTTTTGCGATTCTCTTTGTAAGCTTAAGTCCCATCACTTTAGCCATCTCTAGAGCCTCAAGATTCTTCCCGAGATTTACCCCTTCTCCCACTGCATATACTGCATACACGAATGGGAGGCCCGTCTCCTTAGTCCATACCTCGCCAAGGTCTATCACTTTATAGCCGCCAGGGGGCGAATGCCTCATCCTGAGACCAGCATTTCCTATGTACATCCCAGCATCTACTCCATCCAAAAAGTTGTCATCAGGATTTCTTTCAACATAACCGGGATTAATATTATTGAATCTCTCTAGAATAATTCTAAGAAGCGATGAAGAGCTCTGCGATCTCGAATCTACCGCTACGGTTTTTATCTCCCCAACTGATTTCTTAGACAACAATACGACACTGGCTACCTCACCATTGGATGAAATTGATACATTCGGGACTATCCTATAAATATCTCTTTTAAGTAATTCAGCAACGGGAATTAGACCCAGGTCAACTTTCTTTTCGAATAGTAATCTGGATAATCTGGACGGATTTTCATACACAATCTCAAAGTCATTTTTTATTAAACCTTCCTCTAACGCGTACACAAGAGGTCTTACATTTAAAAATGGAACAGCTCCAAGCTTGATCAATTTCGGTCTCCATGTTGCAGAACTAGTGATATATAAACAACAGTGAAAATTTATTTTTCATTAAACCAGAAATTAAAGTCTAATTTCTATTCCGTTTTCTTTTAAATACCTTTTGGCTTCAAATATTGAATATTCACCATAATGGAAAATAGATGCAACCAAGACAGCATCTGCCTCTCCCAAAGTAATTCCATCATAGAGATCCTTCAGATTTCCAGCACCACCTGATGCAATTACCGGAATACCAACCGCTCTGGAAACAGCCTCAGTTAGTTTCAAATCATATCCATTCTTTGTCCCATCCATATCCATACTAGTAAGAAGTATTTCACCCGCACCAAATAACTCCATTTTCTTCGCCCACTCAACAGCGTCGATTCCCGTAGGATTTCTCCCCCCATGTGTATAGACCTCCCAATTTGAATCGGAAACGCTTCTTGCGTCTATAGCAACAACAATACATTGACTACCGAATTTCCCCGCAGCTTTTTCAACAAAGTCAGGTCCTTTGACCGCCGCGGTGTTAATTGCAACCTTATCGGCACCTGCCAAAAGAAGGTTTCTTACATCCTCAAGGGTTCTAACACCTCCGCCAACTGTTAGTGGTACAAAGACCTCACTAGCGGTTTGTTTAACGACTTCTATCATTATATTTCTTTTCTCATGCGAAGCTGTAATGTCAAGAAAAGTAATCTCATCGGCCCCCTCATCACTATAACGCTTAGCAATTTCAACCGGATCACCTGCATCGCGGAGATTAAGAAACTTCACCCCCTTTACCACCCTTCCGTCCTTAACATCCAAACAGGGAATTATTCTTTTCGATAGCATTTTAAAACCATTGGTTTATTAGGCACTCGGACATAAAAATTAGAAATCAGTGATGATATTGATAAGTTCCTCTTCTGACTACTGCATTCTGGCTTCTGACTTTTGAAGTTTATTTGAAACTCAGTCACTTTATTTTTGTCTTTGCACCTTTGTTGTTAATAATCTGAAAATCTGTTTATTGCATCTCTTAGATCAATCTTACCGCTGTAAATTGACTTGCCAAGTATTACCCCCAAAAGCCCCACCGTAGTTAGGTCAGACAGTTTTTCTAATTCATTAAGGGATGAAATTCCACCAGAAGCAATTATAGGTATTGGAGAGTTTCTAACAAATTCTTCAACTGCATTAATATTCATACCCTCCAAAGTTCCATCACGATCTATATCAGTGTGTATAACTAAAGAGACACCCGCTGCCTTCAAATAATCTAGAAAAGATTTTAGATCGAAATCTATAGTTTGTTTCCATCCCCTTACAGCGATCCTCCCATTCTTTGTGTCAATTCCAACGGCGACCCGCTGTGGAAACTTTCGGTTAGCTTCAGCTAAAATCTCCGGTTTCTGAACTGCCACAGTTCCCAGTATGACTCTATCCAGCCCTGTTTCTAAATATCTTTCAATGGTTTCAATATCCCTGATTCCACCACCTATTTGAACGGAGCATGAAACGGAATTCACGATTTCTTTTATTAATTCAAAATTCCTCGGTTTACCTGAAAATGCACCATCAAGATCAACAACATGTATGCGCCTAGCTCCGCATTCCTCCCATTTCCTAGCCACAGCCAGCGGATCTTGAGAAAATACTGTTTCAGTCCCCTCCTCTCCCCTTAACAACCTTACACATTTACCTTCCTTTAGATCTATGGCAGGAATAATAAGCATTTAAGGCTGCCCTAGGAATTCCGCAAGATTGTCTACAACTTCTATTACACCCTCTTTTGCGAGTTGATTCGCAGTAATCCATTTACCCTTCCGTTTAAAAAACTTGCCAATTTTAGTAACGTTCTGTAGGAGTGTTTCCTGTGTCTCTGCGTAATAATCCTCCCAAAGCCTTTCACCATTATTTGGGTTTATCAATTGAACGCCAAAGGCTACAGAAGCCGGGGAAGCTGTGCCCAACTCTCCGCCTTCCCTCTCCCTAAAAGTGGATATATTACCAATCAAGACGGAGTCAGAGTTAAGGTTCTTCCCAACTTCCATGGCTAAATTCACATAACCTCGCTCCGGATTTTCTTCCTTCAATTTTATAAATTCATCAGTTGAACTTCCTAATGCAACGATGGTTATCCCCTTAATCCTGTTATTCAATTCCTGATACAACTCACTGGTCAAAAACCTGCCTCTTTCTACAGAAATTTCATCCCGAACCTCCGGACTAGTAAACATCGGGAGTACCACGATCTTATGTATCTCGATTGGCTTTTTTGAATAACTACCCTTTTCTGATACGGCACCGGCGCAGGATATTAGATAAAAGCAAACGGCCAACGTTAAATGAAAACAGGTGCTATAACTTCTCATTTCTCTATAAATATACTGGATAATGAGGTTAATAAAAGAAGTTAAACTACGCAGGTTTTTAATACAACAAGACA
>DASWID010000092.1 GCA_036397855.1 Thermodesulfobacteriota bacterium
GATGCTAACTTTTTCAATCAAATGGGTATCGAATGCGCTAATCTGGGTACCGGAATGTATGAACTGCATACCGTTAATGAATACCTGGTGTTAGAGGAATTTTATCGAGCCGCAGAGATTGTCATAGAAACAATAAAATTAAATGCGAGTAAGAAGTAAAAAAGGACCCAGGATGCATGATACAGGATGCACGATGCAGGATACATGATACAGGATGCAGGATGAAGGATGTAAGATGAGGGAGATAGATTTTCTCACGTATTCTGCATTAATTCAAATATCGAAATGGAAAAAATGAAAAGGGCTTTGATAATTGTGGATCATGGCAGTGTTGTGGATCAAGCAAATGATATGCTTGTGCAGGTCACGCAAATGTTGAGAGAGGATAACGAGTGCAACTTCGAAATAGTGCGCTACTCGCACATGGAGCTAGCCGAGCCGACAATATCTCAGACATTCGACGCATGCGTAGCCGATGGCGCGGAGGAAATTATAGTACACCCCTATTTTCTCTTCCCGGGCAAACATTCAACACAGGATATACCAAATATGGTGAAAGAAGCCGCAAAGAAGCATCCGCAAGTTTCATACAGAGTCACCGACCCTCTTGGGTTAGATGATAAAATTCTTAAGGTTGTTCTTGAGAGGGCAAAAAGTAACGCTTTTAAGTAAATCATCATCTCTAAGCTTTTTTTATAATACGTTAATATCTTTCTATGAAGGAGTATAAAGTATTCATCTTTGACCTTTTTGATACCCTGATTGATTTTAATCGATCTCGTCTGCCGGAGTTTTCTATAAACGGTGAGAAACATAATTCAACCTTCACCCCTGTCTTTAAGGTATTTGAAAAATATTATCAAGGTTACGATAGGGATAAATTTCATGATTCATTCGTGGCAAGCTATGAAAAATTCCAACAACTAAAATCGATTGACAATAAGGAATTTTACAATGGGGAAAGGTTCGAGATTTTGATGAGCAGTTTAGGAATTGAATTAAATTCTGATGTCGGCCCGGTAATAGATGAGATGGTTAAGGCGCATATGAAGGGTCTTTCTACCACAATGGAGTTTCCGGAAGAGAATAGAGATGCATTAGATTTTATTTTCGAAAAGAATAATAGGTTGGCTATTATTTCTAATTTTGACTACGCTCCAGCAGCTTACATGCTCCTTAACAAGTTTGATATACGAAAGTACTTCGAAATAGTCGTAATATCGGTAGAAATAGGCTGGAGAAAGCCAAGGCCCGAGATATTTTTGAAGGCTCTCGAGCTCCTCAATTCAGCCCCCGGCGACGCCTTATATGTCGGTGATAATTACTATGCGGACGTTGTAGGGGCAAAATCGGTTGGCATGGATGTTATTTGGATTAATAGAAGAGATGAAAAAATTTATGATCAAAAATACCATCCTAATCACACAGTCTCTAAGTTTACGGATATAATTGGTGTAATATCAAAGGCTTACATATAATACTTAATTTCTTTTATAACATTAATTAAGTTTTAAAATAAGATTGATCTTGGAATCTCCCTATTTTATTACAGACATTAACACCTTCTACCTGTCAAATCTTAAAAAGCTCTTCTAGGTCCTCAATTTCTACTTCTAGCAAACTATCCGCGATTAGGTTTGCCTCGGAAAGTTTGCAGCTTGTATACGAATTAGTTATTGCGAGTGTTCTCATCCCAGCAACCCTTGCGGCCCTGATGCCGGCAGACGAATCCTCTATGACTAAGCACTCAGAGGGGTATATAGGCTCTGAGCCATGGGGAAGTTTCTTATTTATTTTGAGAAGAGCCTTTACAAAGACCTCAGGATCGGGCTTGCATTTTTGTACATCTTCGGCACTCACGATAACACTAAATTTATCCTTTATCCCGGCATAATCTAGTATAAATTCTATTTCATGTTTTAATGCACCGGAGCCAATACCCAAAAGATACTTTTTATGTACCGAAGTTACAAAATCAATTACCCCAGGGAATATTTTAGTGTCCTCTCTTATTAATTTTTCATAACTTTCCGATTTTTTTTGCATGAAACCCTCAATTGTAAAATCATCAAAATTCATTTTCCTATCCCTGAGAATATTTGAAAAAAGAGTCCTGTCATCCAACGCTAAATATCGTTCGTAGTACTCCTCTTCCGAGAGAAAAATTCCATTCTGACCCAGAACCCCTTGAAATGCTTTCAGGTGAACAGGTTCAGCATCCACAATAATTCCATCAAAGTCGAAGACTATTGCCTTTAACATAATGAATTTCCTTATATCTGGAGATTTAGACCTAATTTTCGATAAATATTATTAACAAATTTATTTAACTTTTAATATTCAACATTAAATTCTAATAACTTGAAGCAATTATATGCAAGAGCTAATATTGAGAAGTAAAATACATAATGTAATCTGTTAGAATCTTTATTAAATTCCTTCTAGATTTCATACCAGAAGCTAAATCTTTTTATTAATATTGCAATATAAGCGGCTTATCTAACTGTCCGTTTTCATCTTAAATTTAAGGATTAGAACATTAGTTGTAGGTAGACTTATACCTAGCATCTTCGAGACTATTTAAACCGTAATGCAATCCAGGTCAAACCTGACATTTTAGGATTCATCTATTCACTCTTTGCCTTTTTTAACGACAAATCCCTATTTATGATAGCGTCTTCATTTCCAGGTTCAAGGTTAACCACCTCACTGAAGTCTCTATAAGCCTTATCATATTTATGCGTGAAATTATATGCAATACCCCTATTGAAATAGCTAGCCGCATCCTTTGGGTTAAGAATAATAGCCTTTGTAGCGGTCCTGATCACATCTTCATATTCTTTTAGTTCCAGATATGCGGCTGCCAGGCTGCTA
Organism: Thermodesulfobacteriota bacterium; assembly: GCA_036397855.1. Classification (NCBI taxonomy): domain Bacteria; kingdom Pseudomonadati; phylum Thermodesulfobacteriota; species Thermodesulfobacteriota bacterium. Next base: position 2,875 of record DASWID010000092.1, read on the forward strand.
AGTGCATCTGCATTCGTTTGATCCAGGATTGTTGCCTTTTCCAGGTCTGCAACTGCCTTTTCGTATTGTTCTAGTCTCAAATAGGAGTACCCCCTATAAAAATATAAAATTTTATCCAATGGGTTTGCCTCTAATGCCTTGTCGAAACTATCTATTGCGTTTTGGTATTCATAATCCTGAAGAAAATCGATTCCCTCCGTTCTATAATTTCTAATACTAGTTTTTTCTATTTCATTGGTTTCAGGTCTAGCGGTCGTTGGCATAAGATCGCCGGGCAAAATATGGGCGACTCTTCCGTCACCAGAGTGTAAAACATTACCCTTCTCGTCGAAGCTAAACTCCTCATCCCAAATTACCATCTTGTAGTTAACAGGATCACCCTTTCTTAATGCCTGGGAGCGGCGTGTTTCAACGCTTCCCGTGTTCTCATTGAGTCTACTGAACTCCCAAGTATGCAGTTCGTCCTTGTAGCTGCCGGTGTATGTTTTACCGCATAATTTGCTGGCTGTTTCAGGCTCGCATCGTCCGATCCATTTGGAATCGGTGAACCCATAGGCACCAAAAACGACTTCAATAGTCTTACCTGATATTATGTATCTCTGAATGAAATCCTCTTGAGCTACTGCATTTCGAAAAATTAAAAATGAGATAAGTATCCAACATAGCGTGTATAAGAACCTCATTTCAGATCCCTCCGCTGAAATTTTATCAATTGAGGAGAAGTTAGGAACATATTAACAATAACTGAAACTTAAGATCCAATCTATTGCCTCCACCAGGCATATGTTGATTACTGAATTCAGTTCACTCGGGTTTTTTACGATTTGGGAGTATATCATCCGAATAGTCAACGGGAGCTCACTTAAGTATCGCGGTAATTTTATGTATGATAAACCTCATGGGAATTGTGGAAGACATGATTTACAAAAGGATTTCGAAAAATGACGGGAGATTTTTAAGGGGAGCTATGTCAATCGCTAAAAAGGCCGGACAAAAGCTCCTTGAATCTTACAGGAGTGAGGAGCCTGTCGAGAGGGGAACCGTAAAGGAATTAAAGACCATTTATGATGAAACTGCGGATAAAATCATTAGGGAGTCGATTGAAAAAAATTTCCCAGATCATTCTTATGTCACCGAAGAGACCGGATTTATAGCGAAGCAAAAGGACTACCTTTGGATTATTGATCCATTAGATGGAACGGGTAATTTTGCTAATCACAACCCTTTGTTCGCAATATCGATTTCCCTATGGGTAAATGGCGCGCCTTTGTTAGGTGTCATTGAGGCCCCGATGTTATCTGAAAGATTTGTGGCTATCAGGGAGAAAGGCGCATATCACTATGATCTTTTCAGACGCACATTGAAAATGGTTAATGTCTCCAAAAATAATATGCTTGAGCGAGCCTATGTTTTGTATTGTGAAGGGGGTGAAACGGATAAGGCGCGTGTATTAAACATAATTAAAGGCGTTTATCTCGATGTTAAAGATGCTCGTAAGCTTGGCTCAGCGGCAATTGAGCTTGCTTACGTGGGTATGGGAAGATCGGATTGCTATATTACTACGCGAATCTCTCTCTGGGATATAGCCGCCGGAGTGCTATTTGTAAAGGAAGCCGGTGGCGACATTTTACATTTTGACGGTGTCCCCTATCAATGGTCCGAGTTTGACGCAATTAAAAGTTATGACCTCATCGCCTCTAATGGGAAGATAAAGATTGGGTTCTGAATTTATTCACTATGAAACAAAATTCTATTTCGAGAAAAAGACCACTTATCGCAATAGTTGGAAGACCTAACGTAGGTAAATCCTCACTTTTTAATAGACTAATCGGGTGGAGAAAGGCGATAGTCGAGGATATTCCGGGTGTTACGAGAGATCGGAATTATGCGAAAGCACTATGGAGAGGGGTAGAGTTTGAGCTCGTTGATACAGGTGGGTTTGAACCCAAGACCGATGATCTGCATCTTTCCCTAGCTAAGGGTCAAATTCGAAAAGCCATTGAAGAAGCCGACTTGATAATCTTCCTTCTCGATGGTCAGACCGGTGTAATGCCTCAGGACAGAGAGATCTTAGATATGCTAAGGAAATCAGATAAAGATGTAATAAGTGTTATAAATAAAATAGACCACGAGAAACACGAAATCAGGGCAGTCGAATTTCATTCATTGGGAATTGATGACGTTATCACTATTTCCGCGGAACATGGCAGGAAAATCGACGAACTCTTAGACGCAATTCTGGAAAAGATACCTTTAGTTGAATATAGGAGTGATCATATCATCGAAAAACAAGAGATACGGGTCGCTGTAATAGGGAAACCGAACGTTGGCAAATCCACCCTTATAAATCGGATCATCGGAGAGGAACGATTGCTGACAAGTCCTCTGCCTGGAACTACGAGAGACTCGGTGGATACTATCCTGGATGAAAGGGGGAAGAAATATATCCTTATTGATACAGCAGGGATTAGAAGGAGGTCGAAAATCACTTCTTCGGTGGAAAGATTCAGTGTAATGAGGGCGATAAAATCTATAGAGAGAACAGACATAGTTTTGCATATGATAGACGCTCAGGATGGCCCAACACACCAAGATGCCAGACTCTCGGAACTAATAAAAGATAAGGGCAAGGGATGTATAATTTTGCTAAATAAATGGGATCTTGTGCCCAGAGACGTTTCTGAAATACCAGGCATACAGGAAATTGTGAGAGAGAAGCTGAAAGCAACAGACTTCGCGCCCGTGATACTGGTTTCAGCCCTAACTGGGAAAAACGTGAATAAGATTTTTGAGAAGGTTGATTTAGTCTACGACAACCTATACCGGAGGCTCACCACCAAGGTGCTAAATAATTTACTTAACAGGATCACTTCTATCAATCCTCTTCCTCATTATCAGGGAAGAGAAATCAAATTCTATTATATATCCCAGCCGATGAGCAATCCTCCCACATATGTAATATTTACCAACTCCCTCAAGGGAGTACCCGACAATTATGTGAGATATCTGGAAAATAAATTTCGCGCTGAGTTACCACTTGAGGGGGTGCCAGTGAAGTTCATCTTCAGGGCAAGGAGAAGCAGATATAAACAATTTTCACAGTAATAAAATGCCCAATTTCAGTCAGTATTTTCTAATAGATCAAGAATGTTCTTTTCAGTTTCTTTCGACCTCTCTTTTGCAGAAAATAGCTCAATGACCCTTTTCCTGCCCGCAAACCCCATTTTTTTTCTGAGCGCTTTATCAAGAATGAGATCTGAAATATTTTTACCCATATCCATGGTATTTCCAGGATCGCTCAAGAGACCAGTTTCATGATTCGCGACAGATTCTACTATCCCCCCTACCCTGAAACCCACAACCGGAATTGCAAAAGACATTGCTTCTATCACCGTGCGAGGAAAAGGGTCTGGATAATTCGATGGTATAACAAAAATGTCAAAATCTTTTAGATAGGGTCGTATGTCAGTCTTGTAACCTGTAAATATGAAGTAGTCCTCTAGGCCATACTTACGTACCAACCCTCTTATATAATAGAGATGATCATTTCGAAAGAAATGGGGTGTATCCCCAACCACCACAAATTTAACGGCAGGGTTTTCATCGCCGAGCTCATTGCAAACTGCACTCGCGGCTTTGATCAGAAATTCATAACCTTTCCTTGGAACAATCCTTCCGATACTACCCACGATCACAGTACCCTTTTTGATATCGTATTCTCTCCGTAATGTTCCAACAGAACTTCCGGGATCGTATTCTTCTGTGTCAATGCCATTATGAATGACCGATATCTTGCCTTTGCTGTAACGAAACTGGTTCGCTGCCGCAGTTGAGACACAAATAATCTTTTTCACCACGGGCAGTAAAGATAGAAAGTTGATAGTAGCCCAGAGTGTTTTTGTTTGTTGTACATTTCTTACGTGCCAGATAGCCTGCCGCCGGTTAAATAGGCCGATAAGTGAGCCTGTTATCTTAGCCAATGTTCCGTTGCAGTATATTATATCTGCATCTCTGAAGGTCTTTGAAAACGGAGAGGTTACTATGAGGGATATTAGATCTAATACATTTAAGGTAACAGATATGACTTTCAACGTTCCCTGATATAATCTTGAACCATCCCTTTCCCTGAACTGCTTATCTTCTTCGAATCGCGGCCTCAATATGTTTTCCGGGAACCTGCGGTCGATTATTATATTGTCGGCTAGTCCGACATTTCTAAGAAGGTCTGAAAAGACGTCATGCTTCGGGACGAGTACGTATGGGGTTACTTTTGTTTTATCAATATACTTCAGGATATAATAAAGGCTTCTTCCCGGGCCTCCATCTCTTACCGAGTGGTTTATAAAGAGAACCTTTGGCAATGTGTTCATTCTTTGGATCAGTAAAGGAACAACTTATTACTGGTAGCAATTTACCATGAGATTAGTTTCGAGCATAATGGAAAATTGAAATTTGAAGGTTATAATTTACAGATTTATTGGTATTGAAAAAACCGGAGGTTTATATGAGAGATATAGGATCACGAACGCTGAATTTGATAATGTTGAATATTACATTAGCATCGTTAATTTTTTTGAGCGGTTGCGACATTGAGTTCGGTGGCGGCGGTGGTGGTGATGGGGGTGACAGCTTTGAGACTGTTCAGGGCACCGTCACCAGTATTGTTCCCAACACGATCCCGGTTGAAGGGACTATTGTCACTGTAAATGAAAACCCTGAGTTGTCCGCAACACTTCCCAGTTCAGGATTTTTTATGATTGAAGGTCTATTTTCAGGACAATCTGTGAGATTAACATTTAGTGAACAGGAGGATTCATCGCCATTTGCTCAAACATTCCTCAATGTTTACAGAGGCGCGACGCTCGAACTGGGTACTATCAACATTGAAAATGGGAATGTGATTTTTACCGGTTCAATTGTAACTAACTTTGATGGGACTGTACTTCAAAATGACTGCGATGTTAATAGCGGCACCCTCGAGGTACAAACACGAAACACTAAGCCGGAGGTGTTTGTAATAGTCAATATTACCCCTACAACCGATATAACGGGTTGTCGAAATGAACCCTGTTTTTGTGAAGATATTGGTACAAAAGTTAAAGTTAGGGGAATCCTAGAATCTAGTAATGTTGTAACCGCTGGTACACTCACTATTAAATAGCCTGACCGCAGATTATGAGTCTTACAGGTAAATTTTAGGGATTTGAAGGGTTACTAGGTTTTGAGCGATGGACTCTTTTCTTTGACTTAACCCGATGACTTCTATTCAACTTTTGAATTTTGTTATCGAGTTCCTTTAGCTTTTGTCGCAGTGCATCGAGCTCCAAAGATGAAGGCTGTGGTTCCTCTACCTCAGGGGGAGACGCAGGTTCATAATCATATTTTCCTCCTGGCATTACATCCTGGCCTTCAGAGGGAAAAGGCATCTCGAGCCCCGGTGGCATTAACCCCGTGTCTTTCCACAAACGCATGTTCTTTTTTAAACTATCTTGAAAAGATAAATAGGGCTGAAACATCATGAGGAATGAGTTCTCAATAAAGTCTCTTGCGATCTTATTGCCATATTTTATAAGCATGTGCAGGAAGGATGCCGGAAGTATATCTTCTTTGTTTTTTTCGCTTTCCAAAACCACCTGAATCAAAATCAGCTTCGATATATCTTCTCCTGTCTGAGTGTCAATCACCTTGATCTCGTCACCCTCGCGAATAAGGGCACCTATTTCGTCTAAGGTAACATATTTTTTGTGTTTGGTATCGTAGAGGCGTCTGTTACTATATTTTTTAATTACAACCTGTCCCGATAATCTTTCTTCCATCTGCAAATATAATTATTCCTAGAAAACCATCGTAGTCAAGAAAATCAGCAAAATATACTTGACAACTATGTATATTGTAAGCAATATTCTATGTGCTTTTTTACTCTGTCACCATTTTCTAGGAGATTTTGATGTCCCATAAGGGTCATACGATTTGGTTTGATGGGAAACTTGTACCATGGGACCAAGCAGATATACATGTACTTACTCATACGCTCCATTACGGGTTGGGCGTATTTGAAGGAATAAGAGCTTATAAATGTCAGGATAACCGGCCCGCAATATTCCGGTTGACTGAACATATAGACAGGCTTTTTTCGTCTGCGCATATCGCACAAATAGCCATACCCTTCTCGAAAAAGGAAATAAGGGATGCCATATTTGAACTACTCATAAAAAACAAGCTGCAAGAGGGTTACATAAGACCAATTGTTTTCATTGGTTCAGGAATTATGGGAGTACACCCTGGGAAAAACCCGGTGCGTGTCGCTATCGCTGCATACCCGTGGGGCGCGTATTTCGGTGGCGACGGCGTAACAAAGGGCATAAAAGCCAAGATCTCCTCGTATACCAGAATGAACGTAAACTCATTCATGACCAAGGCGAAAATTAGTGGAAACTATGCTAATTCGGTCTTGGCGAAGCTCGAGGTTACATCCCTGGGTTTCGATGAAGCTATAATGCTGGATAACGAAGGTTATGTAGCAGAGGGTAGCGGTGAAAATATATTCATTGTGAGAAATGGCAGATTGAAAACTCCTCCTCTCACATCAATACTCGAGGGAATTACGAGAAATTGTGTGATAGAGATCGCATACGATGAGGGATTTGAGATCGAGACTGAGAGATTCACGAGAGATGAACTATATATTGCCGACGAGGCATTTCTCACCGGAACAGCAGCAGAAATCACTCCCTTACGAGAGGTTGATGGGAGAAAAATAGGGAATGGTAAACCCGGAAGGATCACGAGGAAACTGCAATCCAGATTTTTTGATATTATTCGAGGCAAGGATAAAAAGTTTTTTAAATGGCTGGAATTTCTAAATCAATGACCGACCCTAATATTTGATTTCGTCACCGTCCTATCTGATTTTAATCCAGTATGGCATCAGGGTTATAGCAGTTTCACCGTCTAATTCCGTTATCAATTCGATTAGTGTTTCGAATTGCTCTTTCAATGCAACACTCTTTGCGAAAGGATCAAATTGAAGTCCTTTTGGCTTTGAAATAAACTTCACAACCGGGGAAATAGTTTCGGGTATACCAGCCTCCCTCTTCGCCACTTCGATAGCTAATCTTATGCCGCCAAGCTCGTCTATGAGACCGTGTTTTTTCGCCTGCCTCCCTGTCCAAACTCTTCCCCGTGACAGGCTTTCAGCTGTTTCAAAATCCTTTTCTCTCTCGATTGCAACCCTTTCGACAAACCGATTATAGAGAGATTTCATCATTTTTAATAGATTCTCTTCTTCAGTCTTTGTAAAACCTCTGGAACTGGAAAACATCAGGGCACTCTTGCCGCGTATGATAGATTCCTTTACTACTCCGAGTTTGTTGTAGAGATTCTGTAGGTTGAATTTTCCCGATATTATCCCAATTGATCCGGTTAGCGTGAATGGCTCGGCCACTATTTTATCAGCTCCTAATCCAACGAGATAACCGCCTGACGCGGCTACGTCAGACATTGAGACAACGATTGGTTTCTTTTCCGCGATGACTTTAAGTTGGTGACATATCAAATCAGAGGCTATGCCAGAACCCCCTGGTGTGAGAATCCTTAAAATAATTGCCTTTACATCGTCGTCTTTGGCTAGATTATTTAGGAGGCTAATGATTGTTTGGGAACCCAGTATCTTTGCCACTCCCGTGCCTTTGCTCGATCCATGAGAAATCATCCCTGAATCGGATAAAATTGCGATGACCTGTGATTTACCCTTAATCTTTGCAACAACACGTCGGATTAAATCCTTAAAATTAATAACTCTCAATAAACTTAAGGCACTTATTTTTCTTAGTTGAATGGTTAGTGATTCCTGTATTTTCCTTTCACAATCATCTTGATAACCAATCCCGTCAATGAGTCCCTTTTCAAGCGCATCCTCTGCGGTGAAAGGACCTCTGTCCACCAACTCTCTTATTGAATTTTCTTTGGTTCCTCTACCATGAGATATACTTTCAATAAACTGCGCATAAAAATCGTCAAGAATTGAAGCAAGCATTTCTTTATGGGGCTCTGACATACTGGTTCTCGTAAATGTTTCAGTTGCGCTTTTATACTCGCCGAGCCCCCTGAACTGCGCCTCTATACCGAGTCTATCGAACGTGCCTTTCAAAAACGAAACTTCCGCTTTGAGACCTATTAAATTCAGTGTTGACCATGGCGAAAAGAAAATCACTTCGGCGGCCGAGCTGATCAAGTATTCAATATTTCCGCCGGATTCTAGATAGACAAAAGCCCTTTTCCCGCTTTCTCTTAATTCGTGTATATTTCTTCTAATTCCCCCTGCCCTTGCCAAACCGATCTTAAGATTCCTAATTATCAGCAAGACACCTTTAACGCTTTGGCTTTTTGATGCATGATCAAATATTCTCTCTAAATCCCATATGGTGAGCTTTTTCTTTCTTGGATAAAATGGTATTAAGGATTTTTCTTCTTCTTCGGACAATTCACCTTCAAGTTCTATTTCAATAAGGTTATATCTATTAATTGAGTCAATTATTCTCTGCAACATTTATAGCGAGATTCTCCTTCGGATATTTTTTAGTATTGTTCGAGTATTTAATTATCGTCCAAGCAGGTAATGTATAACCGTTCTTACCCCGAACCCGGTTCCACCCTTAGGATACCAATCGCCACCCTTCTCTAAATAAGCTGGTCCGGCAATGTCGATGTGCGCCCACGGGGTATCACCGACAAACTTCTCTAAGAACATTGCTGCGGTAATCGCACCTCCCCATCGACTGCCAACATTTTTAACATCCGCAACATCACTATCAATCTCCGTTCTGAGTTCTTCATCCAGTGGAAGTTGCCATACCTTTTCACCCGCCAGGTTTGCAGCAGCGAGAATCCTATTTATTAATGATTGATTATTACCCATTACACCCGCAGTATAGTTCCCCAGTCCCACTATGCATGCCCCGGTAAGGGTTGCAAGATCTACTATTTCTTTCACCTTTAGTTGAACGGCATAACAAAGGGCATCAGCTAGAACAATTCTGCCTTCTGCATCTGTGTTGACTACCTCTATTGTCTTCCCGTCAAGTGCGCGGATTATGTCGTCCGGTTTATAGGCCTTTCCTCCAGGCATGTTTTCAGTTGTAGAGATGAGCCCATGGACTTTTACAGGGGGATTTAGCCTTGGAAGTGCCTTCATGACTCCCAGAATGCAGGCCGCTCCACTCATGTCCATCTTCATTGTTCGCATGCTGTCGCTAGGTTTTATACAAAGGCCACCTGAATCGAAGGTAATTCCCTTACCTACAATTGCAACTGTTTTTTTTGGCGTTCTTGTCGGGTCAAATGTTAAATGTATAAACTTTGGAGGCTCATCGCTTCCTTTTGAGACTGCCATTAGACCCCCCATTCCCCTTTTTTCAATCTCCTTTGTATCGAAAATCTTACATCCGAGTTTTCCGTCATTTGCAATCTCTGCTGCAATCTCAGCGAGCCTTTTTGGCGTCAGGGCAAAGGGAGGTTCATTTACCAAATCTCTCGTGAAATTGGTTGCTTCTGCAATGGTTTTTGCGTATTCAATCTCATCGCTGAACATTTTCTCCTTCACCTTATCGGTGACGAACTCTACTATCCTATCTCCATTAGAACTTTTATCTTTTGTCTTATATTTATTGAAGTTATAGCATCCAAGTATCATTCCCTCAGAAAGTGCCGAGAAATTTCCCCTATTTCCCGCGATTTCAAGAGCAAACGTTGTTCTTTGGGAAAGTGAGTTAGTTCTTTTTGCAGTGTGAATCCCCACTTTCCTTAAAACATCGAGACTGAATTTAGACCTTTTCCCGAGGCCGACTATCAGTATTCGGTCAGCCTGTATTTTGCCTAGAGTATTTATCATGACGCTCTTTCCGATTTCGCCTTTGAACTTTTCTTGCTCGAAGGTACGATCTAGCACATTCTCCAGGGCCTTATCCGCTTTTTTAATCAGCCCTGCAATCCTCTCATTTTCGAACTTTCCGAACACCAACACGTCGCATTTCGCTTCTAGTGGATCACCTTTACTAAACTTAAAGTCCAAGTTAATTTCCCTCCCTTTAATATACTATTATAGTTTAGTTTACCATAAAGAACCTCTACCCAAGTTATCAAATCCAAATTCTCAAAGGTAAAAATAGGGATAAGATTGACGACAGAACTCAGTAGAATGAAATGAGATTCGGATAGTCGCGCATTACGGCTCTTAGCCTAAAATTGAATAAGTATACTATGTCAGATAACTTTTATTTGTAAACTTAGATCCATAATATTATCTTTCGTTACTGAGGCCAATTGTTATCAAAGACAGACGGTAACCCAAAACTAATTTCTGTAGGACTTGCAGACGTCCCATATTGTTTTTCTCAGAGTGATATTAAGAATTTCACTTACGAGCTTTTCAGCGATAAGCGCGATGATATAGAGAAAATGATAAAAGTTTTTGATAACTCCATGATAGAATCCAGGCATTTCACTCAGCCTCAAGAATGGTTTTTTCAGACTCACAGTTTTGTTGAAAAAAACGAAGAGTACGTCAAGAATGCTTCCACTCTATCTATAGATGCCATTGAAAAGTGTATCAGCGAGATAGATGCCAAACTATCCGATTTCGATCATATCATATATATATCGAGTACGGGCATTTCAACCCCTTCCATTGATGCCATAATAATAAACGATTTAAGACTCGACCCTCATCTGAAACGATCCCCTATTTGGGGATTGGGCTGCGTAGGAGGTGCCGTTGGGCTGAGTCGGGCCATGGAGTACACAACGGCTTTTCCTAAGAGTGCGGTTCTTCTAATCGCACTGGAAATTTGCAGCCTTTCAATATTGAGGGATGACTACTCTAAAAGTAATATAGTTGCTATGGCTCTATTCTCGGATGGTGCCGCTGCTACCCTAGTAGCAGGATGCGAACACCGCTTGTACGGACTCAGTGGCATAAAGTTAATCGATTCTCTGACCACAACTTACTACGATTCTTTGGACGTGATGGGTTGGGAAATAGTGGATGCGGGGTTCAAGGCCATCTTCAGTAAGGACATACCGACAATTGTCAGAAAATATGTGCATGAGAATATTGAAGAACTACTGGAAATTTATGACCTCTCAATTAATGATATCAAGCATTATGTTTTTCACCCGGGAGGGATAAAGGTCATAAATTCCTATGAGGAATCTCTTGGTCTTGCCGAGGGAGCACTCGGTCATTCCAGGAAAGTACTCCGCGATCACGGAAATATGTCCTCCCCTACTGTTTTATATGTCTTAAAAGAATTCCTTGACAGTGGCGAATACAGCGCAGGCGATTATGGTCTTATCTCAGCACTAGGTCCTGGTTTCAGCTCTGAAATAATTTTATTCCAGGTTGTATGATCTTCTTTTGGATATTCTTCGCCTTTCTGATTTCACAGCGCGTTCTAGAGCTATTTCTTGCAAAACGTAACGAGCAAATCGTTAAATCAAAAGGGGCCCTGGAATTCGACAGAGATGGATACAAGTATATTGTAGCAATGCACGTTGCCTTCTTTATCTCTCTTGCCCTCGAGAAATTTTCACTTCAAAGGGAGTTAAACAAATTTTGGGTCTTATTTTTATTTATTTTTTTTATTGCCCAGACACTCAGATATTGGGCGATATCGAGTTTAGGGGTATATTGGAATACCAAGGTCCTGGTCGTTCCAAACTTTCACATTATAACAAAAGGTCCCTATAAATATCTTAAACATCCAAATTATATAGCAGTCATAATAGAGATCGCGGTCATCCCATCGATCTACTCCTGTTATTTAACTTCGATATTATTCAGTATCATCAATTTCATTTTAGTTCGAAGAAGAATTGAAATCGAAGAAAATGCTCTTGGAAATATTTCCGGAAAGACCCCTTAAAACATTGAGATGTATGATTACTTACGGGGAACGCATACCTGTCCTGTCGAAGTGCTTTGTCTGAGGGTCATTTTAGTTAATTCCTATTCATATATATCATCCTTTGACTGGGCGATCGGATTTGGTTTTTTGGAGTTATAATTTGTATGTAAAACCGTTCACACTGAGTTCATCGAAGTGTGAATTTAACAACTAATGGATGAAATAATGCGGTTTTGGGTATATATCCTCCGTTGTGCAGATGGTTCATATTACACAGGTCATACGGACAATCTTGAAAAAAGGCTGGCAGAACATTTTGATAGCGGATATGGAGGATACACCTCTACTAGGCTTCCTATTAGTCTTGCATTTTCTGAGGAATTCAGCACAAGAGAAGAAGCTTTAGCTTGCGAGAACCAGATCAAAGGCTGGAGTCGTAAGAAGAAGGAGGCTCTGATAAGAGGAGATTGGGTGGAGATATCTAAATTAGCAAGGAAGAGGTGTTTGAAAAAATAACTTTGATAGAATCCTGAAGGTGTTCACACTTCGATGAACTCAGTGTGAACGGGTTTTTTCCTCATTTGTCTGGCCGACATTCGTTGCTTCTTCGACGCGCCCTTCGACTACGCTCAAGATGAACGGATTTATATTGCCCTTTCGACTAGAGGTGTCTTCAAACTTCGACGGAGCCTGTACTGACCCTTTGACACGGATTGGACTTACAGTGTCGTGTTAGGAAAGTATAAACCCCTTCACGCTTAGTCGAAGGATATGCGTTCCCTACTTGTCACTTCATTCATCAGAGAGTCTTAGAACTAGCTCTCCTGCCTCAACGTTATCACCCTCTGATATTAGTACCTTCGAGATAACACCCTCATTTATGGCTTTGATATTAGTTCTCATCTTCATCGCTTCTATCGTAAACAAGGGTTGATCGTGAATCACTTTATCACCCTCTTTAGCAAACAGATTCACTACCTTACCGCTGAGCGGTGCACCCACTTCCAGAGGGTTCCTTATGTCTGCTTTTGGTTTGGCCTTTACCAATGTGCTTGTAACAGATTTATCCGACACCCTCACCGGTCGAGGCTGACCATTAATCTCAAACAGTAGTGGTACCCTTCCATCAGGCTCAGTCTCACCAATCGCAAAAAGCTTTACGAGAATCGTTTTGCCTTCCTCAATCTCTACAGTAAGCTCTTCTCCCGGCTCCATCCCATAATAGAAGGCGGATGTAGGAACCACTGAGACATCTCCATAGAGTGTCCTGTGCTTATCGAATTCTTCAAAGACTCCTGGATAAAGAAAGGCTGAGATTAAATCCTGATCCGTTATGTGATGATTAAGGTCCAGTTCCAATCTCTTTCTATTACCATCGAAATCTGCCGATGGGATTAATTCCCCGGGTCTTACATTAATAGGTGTTTTATCCTTTAAGATAGCTTTTTGAATTTCAGGAGGAAATCCTCCCAGGGTCTGCCCGAGGTGTCCCTCCATCATATCAATCACAGTTTCTGGAAAGGCGATTTGATCGGCTTTGTTTATAACATCATCCCGTTTGAGATTATTTTGAATTAAAAATAAAGCCATATCCCCCACCGCTTTCGAAGATGGAGTGACTTTAATGATATCGCCAAAGAGTTTATTTGCCTCGGCGTACATCTGTTTAATGTCTTCCCATCTATCCCCTAATCCAAGCGATTGAGCCTGTGAACGCAGGTTTGTGTATTGCCCACCGGGGATTTCATATAGATAAACATCGGCATTAGAAGATTTCATATCCCCTTCAAATGGCGCATAATAGCCTCTAACCGCTTCCCAGTACGTTGACAGTTTGTTTAAGTCTTTTACATCGATGCAAGTATCCCGCTCAGTTCCTTCCAGGGCAGCGACGACCGCATTTAAACTAGGCTGAGAGGTCAGTCCAGATAACGAGCTGATGGCTGAATCAACAATGTCCGCGCCTGCTTCAGCAGCTTTGAGAACTGTAGCTTCCCCGTTTCCACTGGTAGCGTGGGTATGAAAATGCAAGGGTATTCCCGTTTCTTCTTTTATTGCACGAACCAACTTTTCCGCCGCAAAGGGCTTACATAGTCCGGCCATATCCTTGATGGCTATAAGGTGAACATGCATTTTCGAAAGTTCCCTCGCGAGATCAACGTAGTACTTAAGCGTGTATTTATCGCGTCTTGGGTCGGTGATATCACCTGAATAACATATTGCCGCTTCAACTATCTTGCCCGTGTCAAGCGCCGTTTCTATTGAAACCTTCATATTTGGAATCCAGTTGAAGCAATCAAAGATTCTGAACAGGTCTATACCACAGCTTGCCGCCTCTTTTATGAATTCTCTAACGACGTTATCCGGGTAGTTGGC